>DASZOA010000158.1:0-6832 GCA_035551055.1 Solirubrobacteraceae bacterium | reverse complement strand
TCCTCGCCCCGTGCCTGCCGTCGCTGTCGCACACGAGCGCGCGCAAGCGCGCCTGCGAGCAGGGGCGCCGCGGCGCGACCCTGCCGGGAGTCACCGCGGACATGCTAGGGCGGCTCATGAGCACCGACTTCGACGCGCTCGCCGCCCGCTGCCGGGCCGTCGCCGCGCTGCTGACCGAGGCCGACGAGGCCCATCTCAGCTGCCCGCGCGGGACGGATCTGCGGCTCGACCTGCGCGGCCGCGACGGCATCTCCGACGAGGGCGACCTCGGCACCCCGGGCGCCTTCGGCAACTTGCCCTGCGGGGAGGGCTTCATCTCGCCGGCCGGCGGTGAGGGCACGATCGCCACCAGCTCGCTGGCGCTGCTCGGGCTGACCGACGCGCCGGTCGTGCTGACCGTCCGCGACGGCGCGCTCGCCGGCGCCGAGGGCGGCGACGCCGCGCGCCGCTACCTGCAGATGCTCGACGCGCACGGCCCGCTCGGTCGCAACCTCGCCGAGCTCGGCGTCGGCACGAACGACCGCGCGACGCTGACCGGCAACGTCCTCGAGGACGAGAAGATCCTCGGCACCGCGCACGTCGCGTTCGGCGCCAGCGCCGGGATCGGCGGCACCGTCACGGTGCCGGTCCACCTCGACGTCGTCGTCAGCGAGGCGAGCCTGCGGATCGGCGCCACGCCGGTGCTCGACGGCGGGCGCTGGCTGCTCGAAGCCTGATCGCGTGGGAAGCTGGGCGTCCGGCGATGGGCGCGGGCGATGACATCCTGCTGACGATCCCCAACGTCTCCGAGGGCCGCGACGAGGAGGCGATCGCGGCGATCGGCGAGGCGTTCGGCTCGGCCGGCGCGCGGCTGCTCGACGTTCACTCCGACCCCGACCACCACCGCACCGTCTACACGCTCGCCGGCGATACCGAGCAGGTCGTGAGCGCGCTCGTCGCGGGCGCGCGCGCGTGCATCGAGCGCATCGACCTGCGCTCGGAGCGCGGCGGCCACCCGCACGTCGGCGCGCTCGACGTCGCGCCGGTCGTCCATCTCGACGACGCGCGGCGCGGCCCCGCCTGCGCCGCGGCGCTCGTCGCCGGCGAGGAGCTCGGCCGTGCCGGGCTGCCGGTCTTCCTCTACGGCGTGCTGGCCGACGGGCGCTCGCGCGCGCAGATCCGCCGCGGCGGGCTGCGCGCGCTCAGCGAGCGCGTCACGACCGGCGAGATCGCGCCGGACTTCGGCCCGCCCCGGATCGACCCGCGCGTCGGCGCCGTGCTCGTCGCCGCGCGCGCGCCGCTCGTCGCCTTCAACGTCGAGCTCGCCCCGCCGGCGACGGTCGAGGAGGCGCGGACGATCGCCGCGCTGATCCGCGAGGGCGGCGCCGAGGGGCTGTCCGGCGTGCGCGCGATCGGCCTCGACCTGCCCGCCCGTGCGGGCGTCGCGCAGGTCTCCACGAACGTCGAAGACCACCGCGCGGTGCCGCTCGCCGACGTCGTCGCGGCGATCGCTCGACACGCCGACGTCGCCGGTTGCGAGCTCGTCGGCCTCGCCCCCGAGGCGGCCTTCGCCGGCTTTCCCGACGACGTGCCGGTGCGCAACCGCCGGACGGTCGAGCAGGCACTAAGCTCGTAGCCGCACGATGGCGCAGACGAAGAAGAAGCGGCGCAGCAAGCACCGCGGCAACGCCGCCGGCATGATCGAGGCGCGCGGGCGCACCGGTCGGCCGCCGAGCGCCGAGGAGCGCAAGGCGTCGGACCGCGAGCTCGCCGCCCAGCGCCGCCGCGAGCGGATGATGCGCAAGCCGTCCTGGAGGTCGGCCACCAACCGCGCCGCGATCGCCGCGGTCGTCTTCGGGCTGCTGCTCGTGTTCGCCTTCGGGACGCCGGTCGGCCAGGCGATCTCGCTGACCGCCTTCGTCTTCCTCTTCTACATCCCGCTCGGCTACTACACCGACCAGTTCATCTACCGCCGCCGCGTCAAGCAGGAGGCGAAGGGCAAGCAGGAGAAGGCCGGGCGATGAGCCTCGACGTCGCGATGTTCACCGTCGGGATGGTGCAGGAGAACTGCTTTCTCGTGCGCCCGCAGGGCGGCGAGCGGGCCGTCATCGTCGACCCGGGCGAGGAGGCGCCGCGCCTGCTGCGCGCGATCGAGCAGGCGGGCGTGCAGCTCGAGGCGATCCTGCTGACGCACACGCACTTCGACCACGTCGGCGCGGTCGCCCCGGTGGCGCGCGCGACCGGCGCGCCCGTCTACTGCCCCCGGCTCGAGGTTCCCGTGCTGCAGGACGTCATGGCCTTCGTGCCGTGGCCGGGCTTCGGCCCGTACGAGTCGTGGGACCCCGAGCACACCGTCGCCGGCGGCGAGACGCTCGAGCTCGCCGGCCTGACGCTCGACGTGCTGTTCACGCCCGGCCACAGCCCGGGCCACGTGACGTACGCCGTCCGCGGCGAGGCGGCGCTGTTCTCGGGCGATGTGCTCTTCGAGGGCTCCGTCGGGCGGATCGACCTGCCGGGCGGCGACGGGCCGACGCTCATGCGCTCGCTCGCGATGCTGCTGGAGCGCTTCGGCGACGAGACCGTCGTCCACCCCGGCCACATGGGCGTCACGACGATCGGGCGCGAGCGCGCGACGAACCCCTTCCTCACCCAGACCGCCGGCTGGCGGTGAGCGAGAGGCTCCAGGTTCCGCGCGGCACGTACGACGTGCTGCCGGAGGAGGCCGACGCGCGCGCCGCGCTCGAGGCGACCGCGCGCAGGATCCTCGAGGGGGCCGGCTACCGGCGCATCGAGACGCCCACGTTCGAGTACACCGAGGTGTTCTCGCGCGGCGTCGGCGCGTCGACGGACATCGTCCAGAAGGAGATGTACACCTTCGACGACGGCGGCGGGCGCTCGGTGACGCTGCGCCCCGAGGGCACGGCGCCGATCTGCCGCGCCTACGTCGAGCACGGGATGCACAAGCTGCCCCAGCCGGTGAAGCTCTGGTACCTGTCCAGCTTCTTTCGCTCGGAGAAGCCCCAGCAGGGGCGCTTTCGCCAGTTCTGGCAGGTCGGCGCGGAGGCGATCGGATCCGACGATCCCGCCGTCGACGCCGAGCTGATCGTGCTGCTCGCCACGCTGCTGTCCGAGCTCGAGGTCGGACGCGTGCGGCTGCGCGTGTCGAGCCTCGGGACGCCCGCCGCCCGCCGCGCCTACCGCGACCGCCTGCAGGCCCACCTGCACGCCAACGCCGACCGGCTGTCGGAGGACGTGCGCGACCGGATCGAGCTCAACCCGCTGCGGGCGTTCGACTCAGACCACCCGGGTACGCGCGCGGTGATGGCCGACGCGCCGCTGCTGCTCGAGCACCTCGACCGCGACGACGCCGAGCACTTCGCCTGCGTGCGCGAGCTGCTCGACCGCGCCGGCGTGGACTACGAGGTCGACCCGACGCTCGTGCGCGGGCTGGACTACTACACGCGCACGGTGTTCGAGTTCACCTCCGACGCGCTCGGGGCGCAGAGCGGCGTGGCGGGCGGCGGGCGCTACGACGGGCTCGTCGAGCTGCTCGGCGGTCCGCCGGCCACGGGCTGCGGCTGGGCGGCGGGGATCGAGCGGATCCTGCTCGCCTCGCCGGGCGTGCCGGCGGCGGCGCCGCCGGTCGACCTGTACGTCGCGTTCGACTCGCCGGCGCTGCGCCCGGCGGCGTTCGCGGTCGCCGACGAGGCGCGCCGCGCCCGCCTGAACGTGCAGGTCGAGCTCGCCGGGCGCTCGCGCAAGGGCCAGCTCAAGCACGCCGACCGGCTCGGCGCCCGCTACGTCGCGCTCGTGGGCGACGCCGCGACCGTGCTCAAGGCGATGGAGGGCGGCGAGCAGCTCGAGCTGCCGACGGACGGGGTCGTCGCGCGGATCCTGCGCGAGCGGGGCATGCGGTGAGGCGCGCGCCGCGCGCCAACGCGTACCGCGACACCTGGGCGGGCGACCTGGACGCGCAGCGCGCCGGCACGAGCGCGCGCGTCGCCGGCTGGGTGCACGGCCGCCGCGACCACGGCGGGCTGATCTTCGTCGACCTGCGCGACCGCTCGGGGATCGTGCAGCTCGTCTTCCATCCCGAGAGCGGGGCCGAGCTGTTCGCGGCCGCCGAGCGGCTGCGCGCGGAGTACGTCGTGAGCGCCGCCGGCGACGTCGTGCTGCGCGAGGCGGGCAACGTCAACCCGAACCTCGCGACCGGCGAGATCGAGATCCAGGTCGCCGGCATGGAGCTGCTCGCCGGCGCGCAGACGCCGCCCTTTCAGCTCGACCACGAGGGCGAGCTCGACGAGATGCTGCGCCTGCGCCACCGCACGCTGGACCTGCGCCGGCGCCAGATGATCGAGGCGCTCGTGCTGCGCCACGAGGTCGTGCGGACGATGCGCGCGACGCTCGCCGCCGAGGACTTCCTGGAGATCGAGACGCCGATCCTGACGCGCTCGACGCCGGAGGGCGCGCGCGACTTCCTCGTCCCGGCGCGGCTGTCGCCGGGCGCCTTCTACGCGCTGCCGCAGTCGCCGCAGCTGTTCAAGCAGCTGCTGATGATCGCCGGCTACGAGCGCTACTTCCAGATCGCGCGCTGCTTCCGCGACGAGGACCTGCGCGCCGACCGTCAGCCGGAGTTCACGCAGCTCGACCTCGAGATGGCCTTCGTCGGCGAGGACGACGTCATCGACGTCAACGAGCGGGTCATGGCGAAGGTCTTCGCGCTCGGCGGCTTCGACGTGCAGGAGCCGCCCTACCCGCGGATGTCCTACGACGAGGCGATGCTGCGCTTCGGCACCGACCGCCCCGACACCCGCTTCGGGCTGGAGATCGTCGACGTCTCCGAGCACCTGCGCGAGTCGCACTTCAAGGTCTTCGCCGCCGCGCTCGCCGGCGGCGGCGTCGTGCGCGCGATGAACGCCGGCCGGCGCGACGTGCCGCGCTCGGAGCTCGACGAGCTCACCGAGACCGCCAGGCGCCACGGCGCCGGCGGCCTCGTCTGGGCGTTCGCGCTGGAGGACGGGGGCTGGCGCTCGCCGATCGCGAAGTTCCTGACGGCGCCGGAGATCGCCGCGGTCGGCGCCGCGCTGGAGGCGCGACCCGGCGACCTGCTGCTCGCGGTCGCCGATGCGCAAGCGGTTGCGGCGAGCGCGCTCGGCGCGCTGCGGCTGGAGCTCGCCGAGCGCTGGGGGCTCGTTCCGCCGGGCCGCCACGACGCGCTGTGGATCGTCGACTTCCCGATGTTCGGCTACGACGAGAACGAGGGCCGCTGGGACGCGCTGCACCACCCGTTCACGGCGCCAACCGCGCCGGGCGGAGCGACCGCCGCCGACCTCGAGGCGGCCGGCGGCCCCGGCGCCTGGCGCTCGCGCGCCTACGACCTCGTCGTCGACGGCTGGGAGCTCGGCGGCGGCTCGATCCGCATCCACGACCCGGCCGTGCAGCGGATGGTCTTCACCGCGCTCGGGATGGGCGAGGACGAGGCCGAGCAGCGCTTCGGCTTCCTGCTCGAGGCGCTGCGCTACGGCGCGCCGCCGCACGGCGGGATCGCGTTCGGGCTGGACCGGATCGTCGCGCTGCTCGCCGGGCGCGGTTCGATCCGGGACGTCATCGCGTTCCCGAAGACCGCGAGCGGCGCGGACCCGCTGACCGGCGCCCCGACGCCGGTCGACGCCCGCCAGCTGCGCGAGCTCGGCCTGCGCTCGCCCACCGCGCCCGGGCAGTAGGCGCCGCGCGGCGGCGGACGCGTGTACGAGCGGCCGGCGCGCGGGCTGCGGTCTCCGCGACCGGCTGCCGACCACCTGCGCATGGATCAGGTATCGCGTCCGCTGCTCGTCGTTCTCGCCGCCACCATCGCCGTCGCCGCGCTGTGGCTCGTGGCCCTGCGGCCCAAGTCGGCCGCCGTCGCCGGCACGCCGGCCGCACCGGTGCAGGCCGTCGACGATGCCAAGGGCGCCTCCGCGGCCTCGGCCGCGGCGACCGCGAAGGTCGCGGCGGCCACCGGCGGCGGCGAGGCCGCTGCGTCCGCCGTCCCCGCCGCCGCTCCGTCCGCCGCCGCCACCGCCCCGGCGCCGACCGCCGACCCGGCGGACGTCAAGGCCGCCAACCGGCGCGAGGCCGCCGTCCTGCGCGACATCGACCGCGGCAAGGTCGTCCTCATGCTGTTCTGGAATCCCAAGGGCGCCGACGACGTGGCGACGCGCGCCGCCGTCGCCGAGCTCGACCGCCGCCGCGGCCGGGTCGCCGTTCACGTCATCCCGGTCAGCCGCGTCGGCCAGTACCCGGCGATCACCCGGGGCATCACGATCAACCAGTCGCCGACGACGCTGATCGTCGACCGCAAGCGCCACGCCCGCTCGATCGTCGGGCTCAGCGAGCGCGGCGAGCTGACGCAGGCCGTCGACGACGCGCTCGCCGGCCGCCGCTGAGCGCGGCGGCGCGGGGCGGGCGCGGCCGGCCGCAGCTGATTCCCCGAACGGAGTGGTCGCCGGCGAGGGCGGGCAGGCCTTGGCGCGAAATCCATCGATGTCATGCAGAACCCGCCCACGTCCGCCGCCGTCGCGTCCGCGCCGCGGGCGCGAGGTCGTGGCGCCTATGCGGCGCCATCCGCAGCAGATTCGACACGATGCCGCCTCGTCTGCCGCCGCGCTCCCGCCCGCAGCGGCGAGTCAGGCGTGCTGCCCCCTCGGACGACGAGGAGGAGTACGCGACAGCCTCCGCCCCGACCGCGGCATGCGGGCAATGTCACTCGACCGCCGTTGTACAGCGATCACGTGCTTCATGCCCGCGGATCGCCGACGCAGCCGGCCTCAGCCAATCCGCCGCCGGCCGTAGGCATCTCGCGCTGATGAGCTCC
>DASZOA010000157.1:0-2414 GCA_035551055.1 Solirubrobacteraceae bacterium | reverse complement strand
GCGCCGCGACGAAGCGCCCGTCGCTCAGTCGCCGACCCGAGCTCTCCAGGCGCGCGTCGGGCGCCGCCGCGCGCAGTCGTCCGGCGTGCTCGGCGAGCGCGGCGGGACCGTGCAGCGGACCCCTGAAGGTCAGCGGATCCTCGTAGTGCAGATCCGGCGCGCAGGTGTCGGCGAGCTGCTGTGCGAGATCGGCGGCCGACCACGCCGCCTCGAAGCGCTCGACGAGGCGCAGCCCGGGATCGCTCATCGCGCGCGCGCCGCGCCGCGCCGCCCGCCGACCTGCCGCGACCGACCCAGCCGCGTCACTCGGCAAACTCCGGCATGCCCTCGACGGGCGAGCTGGCGCGTGCGTGCGTGCGCCGCGGGATGCGCCCGGCATCGCGGGCGAGCAGTCCCGCGATGACCGCGTGGCGGATCGCGTGCGCCATCGCGACGGGATCGGTCGCCCGCGAGATCGCGCTCGCGCACAGCACGGCATCGCAGCCGAGCTCGATCGCCAGCGCGGCGTCGGACGCGGTCCCCACGCCGGCGTCGAGGATCACCGGCACGCCCGCCGCCTCGACGATCAGCGTGAGGTTCGTCGGGTTGGCGATCCCCCGGCCGCTGCCGATCGGCGAGCCGAGCGGCATGACGGCGGCGCAGCCGACGTCCTCCAGGCGCCGCGCGAGCACGGGATCGTCGGTCGTGTAGGGCAACACGACGAAGCCGTCGTCGACGAGCTGCTCGGCGGCGACGAGCAGCTCCGGCGCGTCGGGCAGCAGCGTGCGCTCGTCGCCGATCACCTCCAGCTTGACCCAGTCGGTCCCGAGCGCCTCGCGCGCCAGCTGAGCGGTGAGGACGGCGTCGCGCGCAGTGAAGCAGCCGGCGGTGTTGGGCAGCACGTCGACGCCCTTGGCCGCGACCACGTCGAGCAGCGATCCCTCGGCGCCGGGATCGACCCGTCGCATGGCGACGGTCACGAGCTCGGTCGCGGACGCCTCGATCGCGTCGCCGAGCGTCTCCAGGCGGGTGAAGCCGCCGGTGCCGAGCAGCAGGCGCGAGGCGAACGTCCGCCCGGCGATCTGCAGCGGCGGTGAGGCGGGGCGCGTCATCCGCCCTGCACCGCCCGCACGATCTCGACGGTCGCACCGTCGGGCAGCGTGCGCGTCGCCCAGTCGGCGCGCCGCGCGACCTCGGCGTCGACCGCGACCGCGATCCCCGTGCCGTCCGGATCGATGCCGAGCTCGAGCAGGACATCGCGGATCGTCGCCTCGGCGCCCGCGTCGACGGCGCGGCCGTTGACGTAGATCATGCGCGGGCTCCCTGGAAGCGCGCGGCTGCGAACGCCTGCCCGAGCCCGCCGGTGTCGCCGTCGAGCGCGTCGGCGACGATGTCGGCGCTGACCGGCGCGAGCAGGATGCCGTTGCGGTGGTGGCCGGTGGCCCAGTGCAGGCCCGCGAGCTCCTCCGAGGGTCCCAGCAGCGGCGCGTTGTCGGGCGTCGCGGGCCGCAGGCCGGCGGAGATCTCCTCGACGACGAGCTCGTGGACTCCCGGCACGAGCTCGCCCGCATCGCGCAGCAGCTCGTACAGAGCGCCCGCGGTGACGGTCGTGTCGTAGCCGCGCTCCTCCATCGTCGCGCCGAGCACGTAGCGCCCGTCGCCGCGCGGCACGAGGTAGCCGCCCTCGAAGCGCACGATGCGCTCGAGCAGCCCCGGTCCGGCGGGATCGCGCAGCCGCAGGATCTGGCCCTTGACGGGGCGCAGCGGGATCCGCGGCAGCCCCTCGATCGCCCCGCTCCAGGCCCCCGCCGCGACGACGACCTGGCCGGCGCGAACGAGCTCGCCGCCGGCGAGCCGGACGGCGCTCACGTGCCCGGCGTGCCGCTCGACGCCCTGCGCGGGCGCTCCGGTGCGCAGCGTGACGCCGGCGCGGCGCGCGGCCTCGGCGAGCGCGAGCACGAGCGAGCGCGGGTCGGCGGCGTGGTCGCCGGGAGCGTCGAGCGCGAGGCGCACGGTCGGCGCCAGCGCCGGCTCGAGCCGCCGCGCGGCGCTGGGCAGCAGGCGCTCCACCTCCAGCCCGAGCTCGCGGCGCAGCGCAAGCTCGCGCTCGAGCGCCTCGGCCTCGTCGCGGTCGCGCGCGACGACGAGCGCGCCGCTGCGACGCAGGCCGGGATCGGTGCCGGCGGCGTCGCTCAGCTCGGCCGCGAAGCGCGGCCACCGGCGCGCGCTGCGCAGGCCGAGGTCGAGCAGCGCAAGCTCGCCGGCGTCGGCCTCGGTGACCGGCGCGAGCATGCCTGCCGCGACGTGCGAGGCGCCGGCACCGAGCTCGCTGCGCTCGAGCACGCAGACCGCGTGGCCGCGCTGGGCGGCGCGCCAGGCGATGGCGAGCCCGATGACGCCCCCGCCGATGACGGCGACGTCGGTCGTTGCAGTTC
>DASZOA010000156.1:0-1617 GCA_035551055.1 Solirubrobacteraceae bacterium | reverse complement strand
CGTAGAGGCCGGCCACAGCCTTGGTGCTGCCGTCTGCTGTGTTGGCGGCCTGAGCTCGCTTGCGGTCACCTCGCTGAGTGACCAGAGCGCTTAGCCTCGATTCGCCGGTAGGGCGGGTCGTGGGGTCTGAGTCGGGGGCTGAAACGTCCGCCTGAGCAGGGAGAGTGTGGTTGTCGAGACCCTTCTCTCCCGCTCAGGAGGCGCACCTTGCAGGTGATGGGACGTTCCAGGATCAAGAAGGTAGAAGTCCGGGCGGACGGCAGCGGGTTGTCGTCGCGTGCGGGCACGATGCTGTTGGCGCTGGCCGCGGAGCGGCTGGGGCTCATCGACGCGCTCGGGTGGGCGCTGGCCGCGACCCGCGAGCGCCGCTCGGCGCACGATCCCGGCCGGGTGTTCTGCGATGTCGCGGTGATGCTGGCCGACGGCGGGCGTTGCGTATCGGATCTGGTCGCGCTGGGCGCTCAGCCGGCGTTGTTTGGCGATGTCGCGTCGGTCTCGACCGCGCGGCGCGTGTTGCTGTCGGTCGGTGAGGCAGAGATCGACCGGCTGCGGGCGGCGCGCGCCCAGGCCAGGGCACGGGCCTGGACGGCCGGCGCGGCCCCGGCCGAGGTGATCGTCGACTTCGACGCGACGGCGATCACCGCGCATTCCGATAAGGAGCTCGCGGCGGGTCACTACAAGGGCGGGTTCGGGTTTCACCCGCTGATCGCAAGCTGCGGGCGCGAGGTGCTGGCCGCCATCCTGCGGCCGGGCAACGCCGGCGCCAACAACGCCGAAGATCACCTCGAGGTCTTCGAGGCAGCGCTCGAGCAGCTCCCGCCGACGGCGCTTGAGGGCCCGATCCTCGCGCGCTCGGACTCCGCCGGCGCCAGCCACGCGCTCGCCGACGCGTGCCGCGAGACGGCTGTGCGCTTCTCGTTTGGCTACGCGATCGACGCGCGCGTGCGCGAAGCGATCCTCGCGCTGGCTGAGGCAGCATGGCGGCCCGCGATCAACGGCGACGGCGAGCCGCGCGATGGTGCGTGGGTGGCCGAGCTGACGGCCCAGGTCGGCCTCGACGCGTGGCCACAGGGCTCGCGGCTGATCGTCCGCCGCGAGCGCCCGCACCCCGGCGCCCAACTGTCGTTCACCGACGTCGACGGCCACCGCTTTCAATGCTTTATCACCGACCAGGAGGGCGACGACCTAGCCGCCCTGGAGGCTCGCCACCGCGCGCACGCGGTCGTCGAAGACCGTGTCCGCGAACTCAAGAGCATGGGCCTGGCGAACCTGCCCTTCTCGGGGTTTGAGCCCAACCAGGCGTGGCTTGAGGCCGCGCTGTGCGCGCACGACCTCACCGTCTGGACCCAGCTGCTGCTCTTCGACGGCGAGCACGCCGTCTGCGAACCCAAGCGACTGCGCTACCGGCTGCTGCACGTCGCCGGCAAGCTCACCCGCCACGCCCGCCGGCTCACCTTGCACCTGCCCGCCGACTGGCCCTGGGCCGCCGCCATCGCCACGGCGTTCAAACGCCTCGCCGCGCTGCCCGCCTGACCGCCCGCCGCTCCCCCGACGACCGCCGCCCACGATCCCCCGCCCACACCGGCGCATCGCGCTGCTCGCACCACACCCGCAACC
>DASZOA010000155.1:0-4910 GCA_035551055.1 Solirubrobacteraceae bacterium | reverse complement strand
GGCGATCGGCCGGCCGCTCGGTCCCGCTGCCTGGAAGGTGACCGACATCGTCGCGACCGCCGCGCTCGTCGGCGGGATCTTCGGCAAGGGCGGTGGCGACGAGCTGACGCAGATGGAGCTGCGGCGCTCGTTCGTCTCGCGCTACGGCGCGCGCCGCGGTGAGCGGCTCTGGCGCGAGTGGGCGGCGTACGAGGACGCCGATGCGCCGACGACGCTCGCGCCGCGGCGGCGCTTCCGCTATCAGACGTCGCCGCGCGGGCACGCCCGCGACCGCCTCGCGATCGCCGACGCGGGCTCGCTGCGCCGGACGCCCGTCGTCGTCTCCGGCGCGCGCGTCGCGCCCCGGGCGCGCGGGGGGCTGCTGCCGGGCGAGCTGCGGCGGATGAGCAGCTCCAACGCGCTCCTCGTCTCGGCGCGGGAGTCGGCCAGCGGGCGGCCGCTCGCCGTCTTCGGCCCGCAGGTCGGCTACTTCTCGCCCCAGATCCTGATCGAGCAGGACGTCCACGCGCCGACGCTGGACGCCCGCGGAGCGGCGTTCGCAGGCGTCAACCTCTACGTCCAGCTCGGCCGCGGACGCGACTACGCCTGGAGCGCGACCTCGGCGGGCCAGGACATCATCGACACCTTCGCCGTCGAGCTCTGCGAGCCCGGCCGCGGCAGGCCGACGACGGCGTCGATGCACTACCGCTTCCGCGGCCGCTGCCACCCGATCGAGGTGCTCGAGCGCACGAACCGCTGGGCGCCGACGCTCGCCGACGCGACGCGCGCGGGCAGCCAGACGCTGCGCGCCGAGCGCACGAAGCTCGGGCTCGTGCGCGCTCGCGCGACGATCGGCGGCACGCCGGTCGCGTACACGCGGCTGCGCTCGACGTACATGCACGAGCTCGACTCGGCGCGCGGCTTCGCCGACTTCAACGATCCCGCGAAGCTGCGCGACGCGCAGGACTTCCAGCGGGCCGCGCACAAGATCGGCTACACGTTCAACTGGCTCTACGTCGACGACCGCGACATCGCCTACTTCAACTCGGGCGACAACCCGCGCCGCGCCAGGGGCGTCAGCGGCCAGCTGCCGACGCCCGCGCGGCTGGCGTGGCGCGGGCTGGACCCGGAGCGCGGCCTCGCCGCCTACACGCCGTTCGCCCAGCACCCGCAGGCGATCAACGGCCAGCGCTACATGACGTCGTGGAACAACAAGCAGGCGCGCGGCTACGCGGGCGCCGACACCAACCTCTTCTCCTCGGTGCACCGCTCGCAGCTCCTCGACGAGCAGATCGAGGCGCGAATCGCCGGCGGGCGGCGGATCGACCTGGCGGGACTGGTCGAGGCGATGGGCGAGGCGGCGACGATCGACCTGCGCGCCAAGCGCGTGCTGCCGCTCGCGCTGCGCGTCATCGGCGCGCCCGAGGACCCCGAGCTGGGCGGCGCCGTCGCCAAGCTCCGCGCGTGGGTCGCAGACGGCGCCCACCGGCGCGATCGCGACGGAGACGGCGCCTACGAGCACGCCGACGCGATCCGGATCCTCGACGCGTTCTGGCCGCGCTGGATGCGCGCCCAGTTCGCGCCGTCGCTCGGCGACCGGCTGTACGAGCAGCTCGCCTCGGCACACGAGCTCGACGACGCGCCCAACAACCACGGCGAACACGTCGGCTCGGCCTATCAGCGCGGCTGGTACGGCTACGCGAGCAAGGACCTGCGCCGGGTGCTCGGGCTCCGCGTCCGCGAGCCGTACTCCAAGCGCTACTGCGGCGGCGGCCGGCGCGCGCGCTGTCGCCGCGCCCTGCGTGCCGCGCTGGCGCAGGCGCTGCGCGTCGACGCCGCGAGCCTGTACCGCGACGAGCGCTGCAGCGCCGCCGGCATGCCCAACAGCCAGACGTGCTTCGACATGATCGCCTTCCGCGCCATCGGCGGGATCGCCCAGCCGATGATCGCCTGGCAGAACCGGCCGACGTACCAGCTCGCCGTCGAGGTGCAGGGGCACCGGCCGCGGTAGCGAAGCCCGAGCGCAGATGTCCTCCTGGGTCGAGACCGCGTCGCGCAACTTCGCGGCGCGCCACGAGGAGCGCGACGCGGAGTGCGCCGCCGTCGTGCTCGAGCTGCTCGAGGACACGCGCGAGCGCGTCGGGCCGCTGTTCGCGAGGCTGCCCCGCGAGGTGACGGTCGTGCTGCACGCCAGCGTCCTGGAGCTGCACCTCGCGCAACCGTGCCTGCCGGGCGTGCGGCGCCTGACGACGCCCGCCGCGCGGCGCTACCTCGCCGGCTGGGCGAGCCGCGGCGCGCTGCACGTGCTCGCGCCGCGGCTGCTCGCCGAGCGCGCGGCGAACGTCGAGGGCTCGCGCGAGCTGCTGCTGCTGACGCCGGCGGCGCTGTACGTGCAACTCGTCGTCGCCGAGTGCAACCGCGCGCTGCCGCCGCCGTGGTCGCCCCGCTCGACGCTGCGCGCGGCGCGCTGGGCGTGGCTCGTGGCGGGCGCGGCGCAGTGGTTCTCGGGGCAGACCGAGCGCGCGCGGCCCGCGATCGCGCGGCGCCTGCGCGAGGAGCCGCGGCCCGACTTCCCGCCGTCGCTGCGAGACGCGGCACTGCTCGGCGGCACCGTCGTCGACCTCGTCGCGCGCGAGGAGGGCGTCGAGAGCGCCGTGCGCCTCGCCTGCACGCTGCCGCGCGGCGGCCCGCGCGAGGCGCTGGTGTCGGTCTTCCACGGTCGTGCGATGGTTCACACCGAGGGCACCTGGCGCGCGCACCTGGCGCGCATGGCGGGTCGCTGAGGCGCCGTCAGCCGGTCAGCTCGGTTCCCAGCCAGGCGATCAACGCGACGACCGCGACCGCCGCGACCAGCGCCGCAAGCAGGCGCGACGGCGGCGTCGGCGCGGCCGGCGGACGGTCGCCGACGATCTCGGCCTCGAGCAGCACGTCGCGGGCGGCGTCGTGTCCGGAGGCGGGCACCATGACGTCGCGCGGGCCCGCGGCCAGCATGTCGGGCACGTCGAAGCCGCGGGTGCGCCGCAGCGTCGACGGGATGCCCTCCTCGAGCAGCAGCCCCTGGACGAACTCGGCCTCGGCCTGGTTCATCGCCCCCGCGACGCGCACGAGGTCGCCCTCGGTGTAGCGCGGGTCGATCTTGCGCGCGCGGGCGTGGCGCTCGGAGACCGGCTCTTCGAGCGCGGCGCTGTCGCGGAAGACGAGCGGCATCGAGCAGACACGGCAGAAGCGCTCGTCGCGCGGGTGCGGCTCACCGCAGCGCGGGCAGACGAGCGGCTGGGAGGTCACGTCACCTCGAGCTCGACCTCGCGGATCGCGCCGTCCTCGATGAGGTAGGAGCGAACCTCGGGCGGGTCGTCGCCGGACCGCGGCACCCCGACGATCAGCCACTCCACCCCGGGCCAGCCGGCGGCGAAGTTGACGTCGGTCTGCGACGGGTACGCCGGCGAGCGCGTGTGCGAGTGATAGATCGCCGCGAGCTGGTCCTCGTCCTCGTCGGCGAACGCGAATGCGAGCAGCTCGCGGCCGTCGACATCGAAGCGAAACGGGCTCGCCGCGATGTTCTCCAGCGCGCGGGCGGCCGTGGCCGTGCCGTCGCGGCCGAGGACGACGCCGCAGCACTCGTTCGGGGCGTCGTGCAGGGCGTGCGCGACGATCTCGTCGAGCAGGGCGCGGTCGATCCTCACCGCCCCAAGGCTAGTGCGACGCGCTCGCTACGCGCCGCGCAGCCGCTTGGCGTCCTCGTCGTCGTCGTTGCCGGTCATGTTCGACAGCGAGTCCTTGAACTCGCGCATGCCCCTGCCGAGCGACCTGCCGACCTCCGGCAGCTTCTTGGGGCCGAGCACGACGAGCGCGATCGCGAGGATGAGCAGCAGCTCACCGGGACCGAGGTTGAATGGCATGGGCGCAGGCCCTCCTTGCGTAGCGGACTGTGGTCGTCGCCTCGATGAAGCGATGGTAGAGGCAGCGGGTGCGGCGGGAGCTCACCTCGCACCGGTCTCGAACGCGTTCGGGATCGGGTTCCTGCCGGCCGCCGTGCGCAGGACGACGAGGTGCTGGCCCTCGCTGGCCATGATCGACGCGCCGGTCTGCAGCAGCCGTGCCTCGACGAGCTTCGCTTGCGCATCGTGGTAGGCGGCGACCGCGGCCGTCTCGAGCTCGATCGCGAAGCTCACGACCTCGGCCTGCGACCTCACGTCGCCCAGTCCCTTGACCACCTCGTCGACGTCGGCGATCCCCGTCGGCGGGGCCGGCGGCGTGCCGCCGACGTCGGTCAGCGCCGTCGTCAGCGCGTCGGCGTGCTCCTGCTCGTGCGCGCGAAAGCGGCGCGCGGTCGCACGCAGGGCGGGCGACAGCAACCCGCGCTCGATCACCGTGTCGTACGCGAGCACGGCGACGCGCTCGAGATCGATCGCGTCCGACAGGATCGCGGCGTCGCCCCGGGACTCGGCGAAGGCGTTGCGGACCGAGAGCAGCAGCGGGATCGACGCTGCCGCGATCGCCGCGCCGCCGAGCCCGAAGCCGCGCCGCAGCAGCTCGCGCCGGTCGCGCTCGAACGCCGCGACCTGCGCGGTGTCGGCGTCGCCGTCGGCGATCACGACGCGCCCGGTCACGCGAGCCGTCCCGTGACGAACGCGTCTGGCGCGGGATCTCGGCCGAGCGCGTCGAGCAGCAAGGCGAGGTGCTCGGCCGCGTTGGTGATGATCGCCGCCGCCGTCGCGCGCAGATCGTTCTCCGAGAGCTTGGGCAGCGCGTCGATATAGGCCGCGATCGCGCTGTTCTCGAGCTCGACCGCGAACCTCAGCACGTCGCGCTGGGAGCGCAGCTGCGGGAAGTCGTAGGACGCCTTCGGCTCGTTCGGCGTGCCGCCCATGTCCTCGATCGCCTGCGACAGGCCGTCGGCGTGCTCCTGCTCCTGGGCGAGGAACCGCTTG
>DASZOA010000154.1:0-2473 GCA_035551055.1 Solirubrobacteraceae bacterium | reverse complement strand
GCTCGTACGACGACCCGCGCGCCGTCGACAGGATCGAGGCGCCGGGTGCGGCGCGGTCGACCGCCTGCAGCCCGCGGTTGGCCGCCGCCAGCAGGTCGCCCGACTGCTCGGCCGCGGTGATGCTCAGGACGGCCGGCAGCGAGGACGAGGCGGGGTAGGACGGCCGCAGGTCGAGATCGCGCGCGTTGTTGCCGGCGGAGGCCACGACCGTCGCGCCGTGCTCGCCGGCGTAGCGCAGCGCGTCGTCGAGGTCGGGGCTCGTGCCGTCGCCGTTGAGCGAGACGTTGAGGATCCGCGCGCCCTCGTCGACGGCGTAGCGGATGCCGCGCGCCAGCAGCGTCGAGTTGCCCGTGCGACGGGCGTCGAGCACCTTGACGGCCATGATCCTCGCGCCCGGGGCGATGCCGGCTCCGCCGGTCCCGTTGCCCGCGCGCGCGGCGACGATGCCCGCGACGTGCTTGCCGTGCCCCTCGTCGTCGTCGACGTTGCCGCCGGAGGTGATGATGTTCGCGCCGTGCACGTCGTCGACGTAGCCGTTGCGGTCGTCGTCGGCGCCGTTCCCCGGGATCTCGGCCGGGTTGCGCCAGAGGCTCGCCGCGAGGTCGGGATGGTTGAGCTGCACGCCGCTGTCGAGGACGGCGACGAGGACGCCGTCGCCCGTGGACTGCGTCCACGCCTCGGGCGCCCCGGTGGCGTCCGGATCGCTGAGCGCCCACTGGTCGACCAGCAGCGGGTCGATCGCGCCGTGGGCGGCGGGCGCGGCGGCGCCCGCACCGGCCGCGAGCGCGGCGATCGTGGCGACGGTGGCGGTCAGCGGGCGTGTGCGCCGGCGGTTCACACGATCCGTGCTCGGTGCCTGGACGGGCATCGGGCGACCGATCGCCGGCGCGCGTGGACAGACGGACGACCGGGCCGCTGACGCGGCTCGGACGGATGTCGACCGTGGCGGGGACGCCGGCCGCGCCGGCCGCCGGGCCTACGTGAGCGCGTCGGGGTCGTCGAGCCAGCCGCGTCGCGCCAGCTCGGCGACGAGGCGCTCGTACTGCTCGGCCAGGTGCGCGTGCATCGCGGGGCGCGGCTCGATCACGGCCTTCGTGCGCGACATGCGGCGGGCGGCCTCGGCGAGGCGCTCGCCGCCGGTCGCGGCGCTCGCGAGGATCGCCATGCCGAACGCGGAGTCGCTGTGCTGCGGCAGGCGTACGGGACGCCCGAGCGCGTCGGAGCGCAGCTGGCACCAGTGGCGGTTGCGCGTCGCCCCGCCGGTGAAGCTGAGCTCGCCGCCCGCGGGTGCGCCGAGCCGGGCGAGCCGGGCGAAGCACAGCCGCTCGACGAGCGCCACGCCCTGCAGGAGCGCGGCGACGTGCTCGCCCTCGTCGGCGGGCGCGCCGAGCATGAACGCCTCGGCGTCGGGAGCCGCGAGCGGGAAGCGCTCGCCGCGCGCGGCGAGCGGGTAGGCGATCACGCGCGTGCGCTCGTGCACCCGCGCAGCGGCGGTCAGCTCGTCGAGGTCGCGCCCCGGAAACGTGTCCGGCAGGACCCCCGCGCCGCTGCTCGACGCGCCGCCGGGCAGCCACTCGCCGTCGGGCGCGCGGTGCGAGTAGACGCCGTGGGCCGGCTCGTCGAGCCGCCCGCGCGAGCAGCCCTTGAGCACGAGCGTCGTGCCGAGCACCGCGTTCCAGTCGCCGGGGCGCAGCGCGCCCGCGGCGATCTGGGCCGCGCAGCCGTCGGTCATCCCGGCGATGACCGGCGCGCCGGCCGGCACGCCGGCCTGGGCCGCGGCGTCGGCGCAGACCTCGCCGAGCAGGCTGCCCGGCGCGACGACCCGGGGCAGCGCGACCTCGTGCTCGCCGAGCGCCTCGGCGGTCGCGGCCGACCACTCCTCGCGGCCGGGATCGAAGCCCGTCTTCAGTGCATGGCTCCAGTCCGTCGCGACCGCCTCCCCGACGAGCCGCGCGTTGACGACGTCGCACTGGTGCGCGATCCGCGCTCCCCCGGCCGACAGCTCGGGACCGCGCTCGAGCAGCCACAGCAGCTTGGGCAGCGCCCACGACGGCGCCAGGCCGAGCCGCCGCGCCTGCTCGCCCGCGCGCGCGTCGTCGTACATCAGCGCCGCCGTCAGCGGCCGGCCGTCGCCGTCGACGAGCGCGAGCGTGCCCGACGTCGTGCACGTGGCGACGCCGCGCACGCGCTGCGGCGCGACGTCGTCGAGCGCCTCGCGGCACGCGGCGGCGACCGCGGGCCACCAGTCGCCCGCGTCCTGCTCGTGGCGCGCGCCGTCTCGCCGGCTGCGCAGCGAGCGCTCTGCGCGCCCGACGACCGCGCCGTCGGCGGTGACGGCGAGCGCCCGCGCGCTCCCGGTGCCGACGTCGAGGCCGACCCAGACCGGCGCGGCGCTCATGGCCGCGCGGGCGGGCGCGGCTCGCGCGGCGGCCGGCCGTCGTCTGGCGCGAGCTGCAGCTGCCACCACGACACG
>DASZOA010000153.1:0-3810 GCA_035551055.1 Solirubrobacteraceae bacterium | reverse complement strand
ACGCGGCCCCAGCGATCGGCGAGATGCCAGAGCGTCAGGAGCACCCGCTCGTCCACCACCCTGAGCGCGTTGACCGCGAGCTGAAAGGCGAGGCGTCTCGCGCGCATCACGAATCGCGCGGCCAGAGCCTCGTGGATCTCGGGGAGCCCGCGGATCGTCAGGCAGAAGCTGCGGTCCAGGACGGCGAGGCGCGCCGTGGCGAACGCGCACCACGTGACCTTCGAGGTCGTGCTGCCATCGACCGCTGGCACCGTCCACGGGACCACCACATCGCCCGGTCCGAGTAGCTCCAGGTGCGTCCGTCCGGGGATCTGCATGCGGACGCCGAGCAGTCCCTCCAACACGAGGAGGCCGAGCAGCGGATGCTCGAACCTCTCCTCCCACGACAGCTCGCCCGCCGCCAGCCGCAGCTCGGGCGCGATCACCGCCCGCTCCGCCGCCGCATGGCGGCGCTCGTCAAGCAGCTCGCCCAGATCGGGGTCCTCGACGAGCACGCACACGGCGCGGCGAGAATGACGGATATCGGGTCGCACGGACACGGGGCGATTGCAGCCAACAGCACACCGCCGTGTCGTTCGCACCCCGTCCGCATCCCCGTCCGCAGGGCCCGTCCGACCTAACGTCGGGCGAGATTCTAGCCGTCCTCGAGTACGAACACCTCCACTGTCAACTCCGCGGAGAACAGCACCTGGCTGTGGTAGTCGATCACGCGAGCCCCAACGATCTGCCCGATCGTCGCGAGGTACTCGTCGCGCAGCGCGTCCTCGAACGCCGAGCGCACCTGGCGGATCAGCCTGCGATCGTCGGTGTCCAGCAGCGTGCGCTCCTGCGGCGTCATCGCCTTGTGCAGGACGGTGAAGACGAGGTTGTCGTTCTGATAGCTCTTTCCCGACTCCGGCCCGTGGCCGTGCTTTCTCGCCCATACGCGCACGACCGCGTCGGTGACCTCGCCGAGCTGCTCGCCGGACAGGCGCGGGACCATGGTGGCCCTCTACCCCCCGCCAAGCTCGAGTACCGTTGCGGGCGGGGCGTCTCGGGGGCGCTCAGTCGGCCAGCACCCAGACGTCCTTGCCGCCGCCCCCCTGCGCGGCGTTGACGACGAGCTCGCCCGCGGCCTGCGCGAAGCGGCTCAGCCCGCCGGGCAGGACGCGCCCGCCGACGACGAACGGCCGCAGGTCGACGTGGCGCGGCTCGAGCCGGCCGTCGACGACGGTCGGGTGCGTCGACAGGACGACCGGCTCCTGCGCGATCCACCCGGTTGGATCGTGCTCGACTTCGGACCGCAACGCCGCCAGCTCGTCGCGCGACGCGCGCGGCGCGAGCACGACGCCTTCCCCTCCGGCGCCGGCGCGTGGCTTGAAGACGAGCTCACCGAGCCGCGCCAGCGCCTCCGCGCGCTGCTCGGCGTCGCCGAGGTCCCACGACGGGACCGATCGCAGCAGCGGCTCCTCGCCGCAGAAGAATCGCACGAGCGCCTCGACGTAGGGGTACGTGCGCTTGTCGTCGGCTACGCCGGTGCCGAAGCCGTTGAGCACCCGCACGGTGCCGGCGCGCAGCGGCTCGAGCAGGACGCGACCGAGGGCCGTCAGCCGTCCGTCGTCGTCGCGCAGACGATCCTCGTTCGTGCGGCGCCAGACGACGTCGACCGGCGCGGCGTCCGCACGCTGCACGACCCGGTCGCCGCGCCGCACGAGGTCGTCGATCGCGACCAGCGGCCAGCCGGTCATCCGCGACAGCTGCTCGAGCTCCCACCACACGATGTTGTCCGGCTCGCGCCCGAGGATGACGACGCTGCCCTCGCCGGCCATCTCGAGCAGCGCCGCGCGCAGCGCCTCCTCGACCGGGCGCGGCCGCGGCGCGCCGGCGAGCGCCGGTGCGACGAGGCGCCGCGCGGCGACGGCGAAGGCCATCAGCGTCGGCGTGCGCAAGTTGTCCTCGAGGACGACGAGCTCGCCGCGGGCATCGCGGACGACGTCCGGGCCGGCGACCGCGATCGGCCGCTCGGCGCCGGCGAGGCCGACGACGTCGCGCTCGAACCACGGGCACCGATCGAGCAGGTCGGCCGGCACGACGCCGGCGCGCAACGCCTCGCGCGGCCCGTACGCGTCGCGGACGAACGCGTCGAGGGCGCGCGTGCGCTGCGCCAGGCCGGCCTCGAGCTGCGCCCATTGCTCGGCGGCGAAGACGCGCGGGACGGCGTCGATCGCGAGCTGGTGGGCGTCGGCGCCCGTGCCGTGCACGACGCCGTCGCGGGCCACGCCGGCGGCGATCGCCTCGGCGACGGCCGCCGGCCCCGCCGCCGCCAGCGCGGCGAGGACGCCGGCGTACGGGGGACGTACGGCGCCGTCGGCGTCGAACGCCTCGTCGACCGCCCCGCCGGTCGGCCGGTAAGACGGCGGCGCCGGCGCGGCCATCACGCGGCGAGCGCGGCGCGCCAGGCGGCGTAGGAGGCGGCGTCTCTGTCACACAGCGCGATGCGCACGCCGTCCTGCTACCCGGGCCGGGCGGACAGCCGCACATGCGCAGCGGCGCTGTCGTGGAGCTCGCCTCAGTGGCAGACGCCCTCGCCCGCGTCGGTGAACGTCCCGCCCGCCTCGGGCACGAACCGCCACTCGTACGCCTCCGGGCGCAGCGTCAGCTGCAGCACGCCCCAGGTCGTGGCATCGGCCGCTTCGCTGTGGGCCTCGGGCGTCCGGAGGTCGTAGTGGTACTTGCCGCCGGTGCCCACGACGAACTGGCGGACGCCGCGTACCGGGTCCAGTACCCCTTCGGGCGTGAGCGGCCCGAAGCGCTCGTAGTTGTGCGCGTGACCGGCGAGCACGACGTCCGCGCCGGCCTCGTAGAGCGCTCTCCAGAACGAGATGAAGCGCGACGAAGACGACTGCTGCCCGCTGGAGAAGCGCGGGTGATGCCAGTAGGCCAGCGTGCAGCGGGCGGGATGGGCAGCCAGGTCGGCACGCAGCCATTGCTCCTGCGGCGAACCCGCGTGGCATCCGCCGACCTGGTCGCATGCGGAGTTCAGCGCGATGAGGTGCCACGCTCCGACGTCGAAGCTGTAGTAGCCCTTGTCGCGGTGGCCGGCCGGGCCACCGCGCCGGCCGACGCCGTTGAAGTAGTCGAAGTAGCCCGCCGCATCGCGCGTGAGGTACTCGTGGTTGCCCACCGCCGGGCGCGTGATGTGCTTGAAGCGCCCCCAGCTGCGGTCGTAGACCGACCGGAACGCCGCCAGACGGCCGTCCTCGTATTGGTTGTCTCCGAGGGTGAGGACCGTGGTCAGGTCGGCGTCGGCGAGCACGTCGGCGGTCTGGCGGTCACGGCAGGAGTGCGAGGTGCCGCGGAACCGCGACCGGGGATCGCAGGCGATGTCCCCCGCCGCGGCGACGACCGGATCGAGCGGCGTCCGTTCGTCGGCGGCGGTGCTGATGAGCAGCCGGGGCGCGCGGCTGCGTCCGGCCTGGCGGCTGTACAGGCGCGCGCGACCGCCCCCGCGGCCGGACACCGCGAGCGTCACCGTCCGCCGGGAACGTCGGAGCGCCGGGGTGACGTCGACGGACAGCCAGCGCCCCGCTCGGGGACGCGCCGAGCGGCCTACGACGCGTCCGACCGCGGGGGCCCCGCGCTGCGCGATCGCCAGCTCGTCCCAGCGCCCCGTAGCGACCGAGCGCACGTTCAACCGGTGCGCCGAGCTGCTTGCCGGCAGCAGCCTCAGCACGACGCGCCGCACGACTCCGTCGAGGCGAGGCACGCGGAAGCGCAGATAGCTGCGGGTGCGCGGCGCCCCGCCGGCGCGCAGCTCGCGGGAGCGCCCGA
>DASZOA010000152.1:0-7573 GCA_035551055.1 Solirubrobacteraceae bacterium | reverse complement strand
TTCCTGCGCCGTCGCTGGAGCGAGGAGTCCGGGCCGCTGCTCGGCAACCCCGGCGGCCTTCCGGTGACGCAGTGGTCGGCCAACATGGCCACGGTCGTCGAGCCCGGCCGCATGACCAGCTGGGTGAAGGCGATCGCGACGGCGGCGCCCTCCTCGGGCGGCCATGGCAGCGCGCCGGCGAGCGAGCCGGGCGGGACGTCGCCGGGGCGCAGCCCCGGCCGCGAGCTCGACTCGTCGTCGAGCCCGGCGGCGACGAACGGCGGCGCGCGCGCTGGAGGCGGCGGCTCCACGAGCGACGCTTCCTCCGATGCCGTCCGGCGGCCGTGCCGAGGATGTCGAGGCCGGGGACGTGCGCGGGCGGCCCGCCGAGCACGCCCGGGCGGGCGACCGTTGCGCGCTCGTCGAAGGCCGAGCCGGCGCCGAGGCCCGCGACCGCGACGGTGGCCGCCGTGGCGATCGCCTTCGCCCAGCTGGTCATGAGGCCGGGCTCGACGACCGTGGCCATGTTGGCCGACCACTGCGTCACCGGAAGGCCGCCGGGGTTGCCGAGCAGCGGCCCGGACTCCTCGCTCCAGCGCCGGCGCAGGAAGGCCGGCAGCGGCAGCAGACCGGCGATCCTGGCGGCGGCCGCGGCGGCCGGCCGGCGGATCTCGTCCAGATCGACCCCCGCTCGCAGCGCGTAGCGCCGGCAGGGCTGGCAATGGGCGAGGTGACGCGCCATCCGCCGCCGGTCGCGCAGCCCGGTCGCGACGCCGCCCGCCGCATCGACGATCCGCTGCACCCGCAGGCAGCGCTCGCCGCTGACGAGCTCCTCGTACTCCTCGCTCAGCCGCTTGCGGGCGCGAAACAGCGTGCTCTCGACGGCCGGTCCGCTCATCCCCAGGCGATCGCCGATCTCCCGGTAGGAGAGGCCCTCGAACTCGCGCAGCACGAGGATGTCGTGGTGCGTGCGCGACAGGCCGCCGAAGGCCCCGCAGAGGTTGTCGATCGCGACCTTGCCCTCGACCGCCGCGTCGGGCGTGGCGCCGGGCTCGGCGAGCCGGCCGGAGTGGTCGGCGCCACTCGCGTCGTATGCGTCGAACGAGATCTCGCTGGTACGGCCCGCGCGGCGGGAGGCGTCGATGCACTTGTTCTTGGCGATCTCGTAGATCCACGGCTTGAAGTGGATCTCGCGGTCGGTCGGCAGCCGCAGCTGGCGCAGCGCCGACATGAAGACCTCCTGCGTGATGTCCTCGGCGCGCCCGTGGTCGTGGACCCTCCGACGGACGTAGTCGCGGACCCGCGGCTGGTAGCGCTCGAAGAGCAGCTCGAACGCGCGCTCGTCGCCGTCTCGGACTCGTTCGACCAGATCGAGATCGTCCGTGTCTCGATCCGCGGGCTTCAGTGCCGCTGCCAAGGCCGACATGCCGTCCCCTGTTCCGTACCGTGGTGAACCCTTGGCCCCGGTTGGCATGCCTGCCTCACGGGATCCTGCACCAGCCGATGAACTGTAGCGTTCGGCGCTGTGCTCGACAACATCATCGGCTACCTCGACAAGCTGCTGTCGCCCGCGTCGTTTCAGGACTACGGACCCAACGGGCTGCAGGTTCCCGGCCCGCGCGAGGTGCAAACCATCGTCACCGGGGTCTCCGCGAGCGCCGAGCTCTTCGAGCGCGCGGCAGCCGAGAGCGCCGACCTCGTCCTCGTCCACCACGGCCTGTTCTGGAGCGGCGCCCCGCTCGCCCTCACGGCATCGGCCAAGCGCCGGCTGCAGCTGCTCTTCGACCACGACATGGCGCTCGCCGCCTATCACCTCCCGCTCGACGGTCACCCGGAGGTCGGCAACAACGCGTTGCTGGCCGCCGGGCTGGGCTGCTCCTCGCACGAGCCGTTCGCGATCCACCGCGGCGCCGCGATCGGCGTGGCCGGTCGCTTCCCCGGCGACGGGATCGCTCCCGGCGAGCTCGTCGCGCGTGTGGGCCGGCTGACCGGGCGCGAGCCGCTGGCGTTCCTCGCCGGCCCCGAGCGCGTACGCACGGTGGGGATCGTCTCCGGCGCCGGATCGGACTTCCTCGCCGACGCCGTCGCCGCCGGCCACGACGCGTTCGTGACCGGCGAGCCGGCCGAGCGCGTCATGACGTACGCGCAGGAGGAGGGCATCCACTTCGCCGCCGCCGGCCACTACGCGACCGAGACGCTCGGGGTCCGGCGGCTGGGCGAGCTGCTCGCCGAGCGCTTCGCGATCCGCCACAGATTCGTCGATGTTCCGAACCCGATCTGACATTCGCGTTGAGGCCGTCCACCCGGGGTGGTACAAGACGTGCGTGCTCTAACCACCCAGGAGGGTCGCTGCCGATGCCCAATCACCTCACCCCCACCGAACTCGCGCGCGAAGCAGGGATGGACCGCCGCGACGTGATCTCCAAGTGCATGGAGATGGGGGTCCCGATCTTTCAGGGCAAGATCGACAAGACGCTCTTCCTCACGAGCCTCGACGCCGAGCGTCGCGCCGAGCCCGCCAAGCTCTAGCCACTCTTCCATCCGCTTGCCTGCGCCGCGACACCGCGGGCGGCGCGGCGCTTCAGGCCCTCGCGCTCAACCGCGCTCGGCTTGATCGCCCGACTGGCGCAGCAGGGCGCCGGTCGTCTGCTCGAGGATCTTGCGCCACGCCCGCGTGCGCCCCTGGTCGGCCTCGAAGTGCTTCATCACCTTGCGCACGCGCGTCGCCGAGATCTCGATCCCGTGGCGCTTGCAGATCTCGCGATAGCGCGGATAGCCGGAGGCGAGCTGCGTGGTGACCGACTGAAAGCCGTGGCGCGCGATCTCCACCCGCGACGTGAAGTTCATGATCGGCGTCTGGAACATCAGCTCGTCGTCGGGCTCGGGCTCGATGAGGACGATGTCGACGCCCGGATAGCGCTGCTCCCACTGGCGCGCCATCTCGTGCAGCCGCTGGTAGGCGACCATCTTGAAGGCCTGGTAGCCGATCTGCGGGAACCCCATGTCGCTGACGCGGCGCGTGCGCACGCCGCCGAGCGTGCGGATCGTCGTCTTGAAGTCGTTGACGTACGGGACGAGCGGGTTGACGACGACGATGAACTTCGCGCCCGAGCTGACGGCGAGATCGAGGTTCGTCGTCGAGACGATCCCACCGTCGACGAGCTCGCGCTCGCGCACCTTCACCGGCGAGTAGACCATCGGCAGCGCCGTCGACGCGCGGACCGCGGTCGAGATCGGCACGTCCTCCCAGCCCTCGGCGCCGAAGACGATCCGCTCGCAGGTGTCGAGATCGGTCGCCGTGATGTACAGCTCGGGCAGGAGCGTCCGAAAGTCGTCGCTGCGGCTGGGATCGCTCGTCAGCACGGCGCGCAGGTAGCGCTCGACGCCGGCCCCCGAGTACGCGCCCGACGGCAGGCCCTCGGCGAGGCCGAGCACGACGTCCATCGCCGAGACCTGGCCCAGCTGCGCGGCCACGCCGCGCACGAGCTGGACGGTGCGCAACGGCAACGTGAGCGCGCTTTTGGCGAAGCCGACGAGGTTCGGCCGCAGCAGGTTGCCGATGTCCAGGTCGGGAAACGGCGTCGGGCGCTGACGGTCGACGACGCGCATCATCTCCTCCGGCGTCACGCCGTTGGCCGTCATCGAGGCGACGAACGCCCCCGCGCTCGTCCCGACGTAGACGTCGAAGTCGTTGACGGTGCGGTTGACGGTCAGCAGGTCCAGCGCCCGCAGCGCGCCGATCGCGTAGACGCCGCCGGTGAAGCCGCCGCCACCGAGCACGAGCGCGCTCTTGGAGCGCTTCGGCCGCGGCCTGACGCCGGGAGCGGAGCGGTCCTTGCCCTGCGGCTCGAGCTTGACGACCTTGCCCATCTGCAGAGAGTCTACGGTCGGACCCCGCGAGAGTTACCCGTGGCGGCGGCGCACCTTCGACCGGTCGCTGTTGTTGTCTACCGTCGATGCGACGGGTCAGCGCAGCGCTGCTCGCGCTCGCCGCGATCCTGGCGGGGGGTGCGCCGGCCAGCGCCTACACCGAGTCCGACCTCAAGCGAAAGCTCGCGCGCGAGATGGGCAGGGCGCCGGCGTCGTCGGGCGCGTACGTGCGCGACATGGACTCCGGCGAGGAGCTCTACGCGGTGCGCGAGAACGCCGTGCGCATCCCGGCGTCGGTCGAGAAGCTGTTCACGACGTCCAGCGCGCTGCTGCGCCTCGGCCCGTCGGCGACGCTGCAGACCAACGCCGTCGTGGCGCGCGGCACCGTCGTCCAGCCGGGCGGCATCCTGCGCGGCGATCTCGTGCTCGTCGGCGGCGGCGACCCGTTCTTCGGAGACGCCTCCTCGGCGCTCCTCGCGCGGTCGGTGCTCGCCGCGGGCGTGCGGCGCATCGCGGGCGGCGTCGTCGGCGACGAGAGCGCCTTCGACGGGCGGCGCGCGAGCTGCTGCCCGGGCTATGACGGCGACCTCGGCGGGGTGCTGAGCGCGCTCGCCTACGACCGCGGGATCCACCGCGGCCGGGCGCGGCTCGACGCCGCGCGCTTCGCGGCGGCCCGCTTCGCCGCCCGGCTCGAGGCGGCCGGCGTGCAGGTCGTCGGCCGCAGCCGCGCGGGCGCGGCGCCCGAGGGCGCCAGGACGCTCGCGGTCGTCCGCGCGGCGAACGTCGCCGCGCTGGCGCGCGCGATCAACGCGCCGTCGGACAACTTCGCGGCGGAGATGCTCTTCAAGGAGCTCGGCGCGCGCTACCGTGACAGCGGCACGACGGCGGCCGGCGCGGACGTCGTGCGCGACACGCTCGACGACTTCGGCGTGCGCCCGCGGATCGTCGACGGCTCGGGGCTCTCGCGCCGCAACCGGGCGACGCCGCGGCAGGTCGTGCGCCTGCTCGAGCGCATGCACCACCAGGACGTCGCGGTGAGCTTCCGCCGCTCGCTCGCCGTGGCCGGCGTCAGCGGCACCGTCAGGCGGCGCATGCGCCGCACCGCGGCGGCGGGCAGGTGCCAGGTGAAGACGGGCACGCTGCGCGGCGTCAGCGCGCTGGCGGGATACTGCCGGGCGGCCGGCGGCCGCGAGATCGCCTTCGCGCTGATGTCCAACCGCGCCAACACGTTCGTCGCGAAGGCGCGCGAGGACCGCATGGCAGCCGCGATCGCGCGGCTGTCCAGCGCCCCCTCGCCGCGGCGCAACGGCGGCGGGGCGGCGCCCGACGACGACGGCGGGACGGCTCCCGAGCCTGCCGGCCGGCGCGCGCGCGCCCGCTGATCGGCGCGGCGCTCGCGCCGCAAGCAGGAAACTGGTATTTCGCCTCGTCGTGCGGAAACTGCCCGATCCTCGACCGAAAGGATGCCGATGCCGGCTCGCACGCACCGCCTCGCGACACGCACGCTCCTCACCTCCCTCACGGTCGCTGTGACCGCCTTCGCCGCCGGCTGCGGCGACGACGACGAGGCCGGCGAGGCCAAGCGGGAGACGACCGCCGCGCCGACGACCTTCGTGGTCGAGGCCACCGCCGAGGGCAGGCGCAAGCTCCTGGACTTCCCGGCGTCGGTCAAGGCCGGGCTCGTCGCGGTGACCTTGAAGAACTCCGACAGCCGCCCGCGGTCGCTGCAGATCCTGCGCGTCGAGGGCGACCACACGATCGACGACGTCTTGAAGATCGTCGAGTCCGAGGAGCCCGCGAAGATCCCGAGCTGGATGCAGGACGGCGGCGGCATGGGGCGCGTCGCGCCCGGCGAGACGGCGACGGCGACGCAGGTCCTCGCGCCCGGCACGTGGGTGCTGTGGGACGACGAGGGCGCCGAGGAGGGCCCGAGCAACTCCGAGCTCGGCGCGAAGGGCTCGTTCGCGGTCACGGGCCCGGCGGTCGACGCCGAGCTTCCCGCACAGCCCGCCGCCGTCACCGCTAGCGACGACGGCGAGGACGAGTACGGCTTCGACTTCAAGGGACTGAAGGCCGGGACGAACCGGGTGCGCTTCGAGAACACCGGCGAGGAGCTGCACCACGCGCTGTTCTTCCCGATGCGTCGCGGGGCGACGATCGAGGACGTGCTCGAGGCCTTCCAGGCCGAGGGGGAGCCGGAGGGCCCGCCGCCGGTCGACTTCGCGAAGGGCGTCGGCACGGCGGTCATCGACGGCGGCACCGCGCAGAACATCTCGCTCGACCTGCCGGCCGGACGCTACGCGGTCGTCTGCTTCATCTCCGACCGCGACGGCGGCGAGCCGCACGCGGCCAAGGGGATGCTCGAGGAGCTGACGATCGAGTAGCCGCGCGGCGGCCGCGCGCGGGCGGGGTCGCTTCACGGCAGCAGGGCGAGCAGCCCCGCCTCGTCGAGCACGGGCACCTCGAGCCGCTCGGCCTTCTCGAGCTTGGAGCCCGGCGAGGCGCCGGCGACGACGTAGTCGGTCTTCTTCGACACGCTCGACGTCACCCGCCCGCCCGCCGCCTCGATGCGCTCGGTCGCCTGCTCGCGCGTGAGCTCGGGCAGCGTGCCGGTGAGCACGAACGTCTTGCCGGCGAGCGGCCCCTCGCCGGGCGGCGGCCCCTCGAGCTCCATCCGCACGCCGGCGCTGCGCAGGTCCTCGATCAGCTCGCGCATCTGCTCGTCGGCGAGCTGCTCGTGGATGCGCTGCGCCATCTTCGGCCCGACGCCGGGCGTCTGCTCGATCTCCTCGGCGCTCGCGGCCAGCAGCCCGTCGATCGTGCGAAAGCGCTGGGCGAGGTTGCGCCCGGTGACGAAGCCGACCTCCTCGAGGCCGATCGCGAACAGCACCCGCCCGAACGGGCGCTCGCGGGAGGCGGCGATGTTCTCGACGGTCCTGTCCGCCGAGACCTCCCCGAAGCCCTCGAGCTCGGTGAGCTGCTCGGGCGTCAGGCGGTAGAAGTCGGCGGCGGTGCGCACGAGGCCCGCCTGCTGGAGCTGGGCGACCTGCTTCTCGCCGAGGCCGTCGATGTCCATCGCCCCGCGCGAGACGAAGTGCTTGAGCAGCTGCCACTGCCGCGCGGGGCACAGCCGGTTCGGGCACTTCGTGAAGACCCCCTCCTCCGGCTTGACCGTTGGCGTGCCGCACGACGGGCAGCGCTCCGGCGGACGCGGCGGCGCGGCCCGATCGGGGTGCTCGACGGCGTGCGGCGCGGGCGAGAGCACCTGCGGGATGACGTCGCCCGCGCGCAGCACGATGACCTCGTCGCCGACGCGCAGGTCCTTGCGCGCGAGGTCCTCCTCGTTGTGCAGCGTCGCCAGCTTGACGGTGACGCCGCCGACGTGGACGGGCTCGAGCACGCCGAACGGGTGCAGGTCGCCGAACTTGCCGACGTTCCACATGATGTCCTTCAGCGTCGTGACCTTCGTCGTCGGCGGGAACTTCCAGGCGATCGCCCAGCGCGGGTCGCGGCCGACGACGCCCCGGCGCCGCTGCAGCTCGAAGTCCGAGACCTTCACGACGACGCCGTCGATCTCGAAGTCGAGGTTGCCGCGCCGCTCCTGCCAGGCCAGGCACTGCGCGACGACCTCGTCCTCGGAGTCCAGCAGCCTGACGTCGTCGTTGACGCGAAAGCCGTGCTCGCGCAGCCACTGCAGCGCCTCCCAATGGCCGTCGAGCCGCAG
>DASZOA010000151.1:0-5696 GCA_035551055.1 Solirubrobacteraceae bacterium | reverse complement strand
CTTCGACGTCGCCTTCTTGGCCGACGACTTCTTCGCGGACGCCTTCTTTGCGGGCGCCTTGGGCTTGGGCTGCGCGCCGCCGTCGCCGTCGCGCGCCTTGACCGCATCGAGGCTCGCCTTCAGCGCCGACATGAGGTCGGGCACCTCGGCCTCGCCCTCGTCGGCGGCCGGCTGCACGGCGATCTCCTTGCCCTCGGCCTTGCGCTCGATGAGCGCGAGGACCTCCTCGCGGTAGGTGTCACGGTAGCGCTCGGCCTCGAACCGACCGGCCAGCGAGTCGACGAGCTGCTTGGCGATGTCGAGCTCGCGCTCGTTGATCTGGATGTCGTCCAGCGCCGACAGCTCGTCGATCGCCGACGCGTCGACGACCTCGTCGGGGAACACCATCGTCGACATGGCGAGCACGTTGTCGCCCATCGGGCGCACGGCGACGAGCTGCTGCTTGGAGCGGATGACGACGCTCGCGATCGCGACGCGCCCGGTCTCGCGCATCGCCTCGAGCAGCAGGCGATAGGGCTTCGCGCCGCCGGCGCCGGGCGCGAGGTAGTACGGGTGGTCGTAGTAGATCGGGTCGATCTCGTCGAGCGCGACGAAGTCCTCGATCTCGATCGACTTCGTCTTCTTGGGATCGAGCGCCTCGAGCTCGCCCGGCTCGATGACGACGTACTGGTCGGGCGTCAGCTCGTAGCCCTTGACGATGTCCTCGTAGGCGACCTCGTCGCCGGTCGTCGGGTCGACGCGCTTCTGCTGGATGCGCACGCCGGTCGCCCGGTTGAGCTGGTGAAAGCGCACCGTCTTGCTCGACACCGCCGAGTACAGCTTGACCGGCACGGTGACGAGCCCGAAGGAGATCGCGCCGGTCCAGATCGACCTGGGCATACCGAACAGGATATGCACCCCGCGCCGGCTTCCCTGCCGCGCGCACGCGCCGTTGCAGCGCAGACCGGCTTCGGACGCTGGCCTACTGGTCGGTCTGCGGCGCCGGCGGCGGCTCGATCGGCACGTCGCGGTCGGGGTCGGGCTCCGGGACGCTCGGGGGGTCGGGGTTGCCGGGCGGCCCGGGCATCGGCGCCGGCTCGGGGTCCGGCACGACCGGCGGCTCGGGGACGATCGGCGTCGGGTCCTCGCCGGGAGTGGGCACCTTCAGCTGCGGCGCCGAGTGGGCGATGTCGAGGAGCATGCCCGGGGCTACCCGAACGGCGTTTCGTCCAACCGCTCGCGCAGCTCGACGATCGAGTCGAAGACGCCCTGCGCACCGGCCTCGCGCAGCTCGTCGGCGCCGAAGCCGCCGGTCCGCACGCACACCGTCGGCACGTCGAGCCGCTCGGCCGCGGCGACGTCCCACGTCGAGTCGCCGACCATCACGCCCGGCCCGCCGCCGACGAGCTCGAGCGCCGCCGCGACGAGATCGGGCTCCGGCTTGGTCTGCTCGACCATGCTCGAGTCCGTCCAGCCGTCGGCCAGCTCGCGGGCGTCGAGCAGGTCCAGGAAGTGGGCGACGTCCTCGGGCTTGGCCGAGGAGGCCAGCACGACCTTGCAGCCGCGCGCCTTGAGGTCCTCGATCAGCCCGCGTGCGCCGGCGAACGGCTGGATCTCGTAGATGAGCTGCTGGAAGAGGGCGTGCTCCTCGGTGCGCACCGTCGAGCCCTCCTCGCGGTCGAAGCCCTCGCCCGCGAGGTAGGCGACGAGCTGGTCGCCGCCCATCCCGATCGCGCGGTGGCAGCGCCAGACGGGGATCGTGATCCCGTGCAGGCGAAACGCGCGGTACCAGGCGAGCGCGTGCTGGTAGTTGGAGTCCACGAGCGTCCCGTCGACGTCGAGGATCGCGGTCGTTGTCGGCTTGGATCGGGCCATGAGTGACGTGTCTGCCCGGAGAGCCGCCGCATGATGCCCGCGGGGCGCACAACCGCGGAAGCAGCGCGCGAGGGGAGACCGGCGAGCGGCGCGAGATCGCGCGGCGCGGGTCAGGCCGAGGGCGCCGCGGGCGGTGCGTCCGCCGCCGCGCGCAGGCGCGCGATCGCCTGGCGGATGATCCGGGAGACCTGCATCTGGCTGACACCGATCACCCCGCCGATCTCGGCCTGCGTCATGTCCTGCTCGAAGCGCATCCGCAGCACGTCGCGCTCGCGCGGCGTGACGGTCGACATCAGCGTCTGCAGCGTGGCGCGCTCCTCGGCGCGGTCGAAGCCGTGCTCGTCGACGCCGACCGAGTCGGCGATCGTCGCGACGTCCTCGTCGCCGCCGGCGCGCGGCGCGTCGAATGACACGGCACGGTAGGCGCCGCCGGCCTGCAGCGCCTCGAGCACCTCCTCCTGGTCGGCGTCGACCGCGGTCGCGATCTCCTTGACCGACGGCTGGCGGCGCAGCTCGTCCGACAGCTCGCCGACGGCGCGGTCGACGCGCAGCGTCAGCTCCTGCAGGTCGCGCGGCACGCGCACTGCCCAGGTGCGATCGCGAAAGTAGCGCTTGATCTCGCCGAGGATCGTCGGCACCGCATAGGAGGAGAACGCGATCTCGCGGTCGGGGTCGAAGCGGTCGATCGCCTTGATGAGGCCGAGCGACGCGACCTGCAGCAGGTCCTCGAGCGGCTCGCTGGCGCGCTGGTAGCGGCGCGCGAGCTGGCGGGCCAGCGGCAGGAAGCGCTCGACGAGCTGGTCGCGGGCGTGCGCGTCGCCGTGGCGGTGATAGCGAACGAACAGCTCGCGATCCTCCCGCGAGCGCTCAGGTCCGGGACCACGCGCCTCGACGGGCGGCCTCGTGGTCATGAGCATGACCGGATGCCGACCCGCAACAGCATTCTTGGAGCCTGGTCCACGTAGACCTCCGGAAGCACATCGGGCGCCGGAGAGCTGGGGCGCTGACACCGCACGGCGGGGACAGGGCCGCGCGTACGCCATGATATCCAACGCCGCCTCCCAACCGGCGATCGCGATGGGCGACAACACGAACACCTCGGGCTTGCGCGTCCTGGTCGCGGACGAGAACCAGTCGACCCTCCAGGCGACCGAGGCCATGCTCGCGCAGCTCGGTCACACCGTGACCGCGCACTGCGTCGACGTGCCGCGGGCGGCCGAGCTGGTCGCCAGCGAGGACCCCGACCTGTCGGTCGTCGTGGTCGACGACGACGACGAGCACGCGCTCGACCTCATCGAGGAGATCGGCGAGTACGCCCGCGGCCCGCTCATCGTCCTGCTCGGCACGCACGAGTCGGACTTCCTGCGCAGCGCGACCGAGCGTGGCATCGACGCGTTCGCCCGTCCGCACTTCCACCAGGAGGTGCAGGGTGCGATCGAGCTGGCGACGCGGCGCCACGCCGAGGCCGCGCGCCTCGAGGAGCAGGTCGAGCAGCTCGAGAGCGCGCTCGAGCGACGCGGGGCGATCGAGCGCGCGAAGGGCATCCTCATGGAGCGCCACAGCGTCGACGAGCGCCAGGCGTTCGAGCTGCTGCGCCGGCAGGCGCGCCGCTCCAACCGCCGCGTCATCGAGCTCGCCCACGCGGTCGCCGACGGCCACCAGCTGCTGCCCAACCGCGCGCAGTAGCCGGCCGCGCCCACCCGCGGCCGATTGGTGGCGCGGGCGCCCGGGAACGTGCACGGCATGGTCGACGCCGTCAAGCGCGCCTTCGAGAAGTTCCGGGCCGAGAACATGCTCGACAGCGCGGCGGCGCTGACGTACTACACGATGCTGTCGCTGTTCCCGGCGCTGCTCGTCTGCGTGTCGCTGCTCGGCCTGCTCGGCGACCGCTCGCTCGTCACGCGCGCGGTCGAGTACGCAAGCGACAACGGCGCGCCGGCCGAGGTGACCGACGCGCTCGAGGCCATGCTGACGAAGACCGTCGAAGGGGCCGGCGGCGCGGTCTCGATCGCGCTCGTGCTGGGCCTCGCGGTCGCGCTGTACGGCGCGGCGGGCGCCTTCGGCGCCGCGGGCCGGGCGCTCAACGTCGTCTACGACGTCGAGGAGTCGCGCGGCTTCGTCGCCCGCAAGCTCGCCGACATCGGCTTCACGGTGCTGGTCATCCTGCTCGCGCTCGTGGCGCTCGTGTCGGTCTTCCTCGGCGGCCGGCTCGCGGGCGACCTGTTCGGCACGATCGGCCTCGGCGAGACGGCCGCCTCGGTCTGGCGCGTGGCGCGCTGGGGCGTCGCGATCGGCGCGGTGCTGGGCCTCTACGCGATCGTCTTCGCGTTCGCCCCCGACATCGCCGCGCGGCGCCGGCGGATCGTCAGCCCGGGCGCGCTCGTCGGCGTCGTCGTCTGGGTTGCCGCCTCGGCGGCGTTCTTCTCCTACGTCTCGAACTTCGGCCGCTACGGGGCGACGTACGGCGCCTTCGCCGGCGCCGTCATCCTGCTGCTGTGGCTCTACATCTCGAGCCTCGCGTTCCTGTTCGGCGCCGAGCTGAACAGCATCGCCGACCGCCGGGGGCGCGACGTGGCGTGGCGGCGGCCGCCGGGCGCGGCGGTGACGGGCGACGCCGCCGACGCCCGGGCGACCGGGGCCGTCACAGCGCGCGCGCCAGCCAGACCGCGGCGATGAGCGCTGCCAGCGCCCACGCCGCCGCGGCGGGCGCGGCCAGACGGCGGCCGGTCAGGAGCGCGAAGCCGACCGCGAGCGCGAGCGCGACCGCGAGCGGCGACAGCGGATGCGCCGCGACGGCGGCGCCGACGTCGGCGGCGCCGAGCGCCGCGACGCCGTGCGTCATGCCGCAGAACGGGCAGTCGACGCCGGTCGCGGCCGAGAAGGCGCAGGGCAGCCCGGTCGTCGCGCCGCCCAGCAGCCCGGCCGTTCCGAGCAGGAACGCGCCGCCGGTCGCGGCGCTCAGGCCGGCCGCCGGCACGACCGGGACGTCGATCCGGGCGGGCGCGCGGCGAGCGATCACGGCTCGCCCGTCTCGAGGTTCGTGACCTCCGAGCTGATCGCCGCCCCCAGCAGGACCACGACGACGACGACCAGCACGTACACGGCGAGCAGCACCGTCCCGATGATCCCGACGATCCGGCCCGCCGTCGCCATTCCGCGTCCGCCGAGCGCCCCGCCGGCCGCGTCGACCTCGTTCTCGGCTCGCTTGCCGATGCTCCACGCGAACGGCGCGCAGATCGGGCACAGCACGAGGCCGATGACCCCGAGGACGAGCGCCAGCACCGCGTTGGAGGCATTGGGCGTCGGCGGGACGAGGGAGGCGTTCACGCAGGGTCCTTTCGGCGGGCGGCGCGCCGCAGGCTAACAGCGCACGGCGGCGGGACGGCGACCTGGGCCCTCTCGTCACAGCTCCGCGCGCGGGCGCAGCGTCACGTCCTCGCCGTAGGAGCACAGCGCGCGCCGTCCGGGACAGGTCAGGCACAGCTCGCGATGGGGCGTCGCCGTGACCGGGTACTCACCCGCGAGCAGGCCGCGGGCGAGGCGCAGCAGATCGTCCTCGAGGCGCTCGGCGTCGGCGGGCTCGAAGCGCGCGCCGACCGGCTCGTGCGGGCGCTCGAGGAAGGCGTAGGCGACCTCGGCGCGCGCCGCGCCGCTGCGCAGCGCGGCGAGGGCGTACACGCGGCGCTGGATGCCGTAGCGCTCCTCGACGTAGGCGGCGAGGTCGGCGCCCGGCTCGAGCGCGTCGGTCTTGTAGTCGACGACGAGCCGGCCTCCGCCGCGCTCGTCGGCGAGCACGTCGACGACGCCGGTCAGCAGCGCGTCGCCGAGCGCGAGCGCGAAGC
>DASZOA010000150.1:0-3994 GCA_035551055.1 Solirubrobacteraceae bacterium | reverse complement strand
CCAGTCGATCGGGCTGTAGATCGAGTCGAGCATCCACAGCCAGGCGATCGCGGCGAGCGCGATCGGCGTCGTCCACGGCAGCAGGACGAAGAAGCGGATGACGTGCTTGAAGCGGACGTCGGCGACGAGCACGAGCGCCAGCGCCTTGCCGAGCACGACGATCAGCGCCATCGAGATGACCGTGAAGACGAGCGTGTTGCGCAGCGACCGCCAGAAGACGGGGTCGTCGAAGATCGCCGAGAAGTTGCGCAGGCCCACCCAGTCGAAGCTCGGGTCGCCGGTCGTGACGTCGCTGAAGGCGAACGCGATCGCCAGCAGGAACGGCACCGCGACGAGCACGACGATGTAGGCGACCGCCGGCAGCAGGAACAGCCGCGCCAGGGCTGCCTCGCGGTCGGCGAGCGAGCCGCGGCCGCCGGCGGCGGCGGCCGGGCGCCGGGCGGGCGCGGCCATCGTCTCAGCTCGGTCCGGCGCCGCCATCGATTCGTCGGCCGGATTGGGCGTCGAAGCGGCACAGGTCGCGCTCGTGCAGCGCGAACTCGTGCACGCGCCCGAGCTCGAGCGGCGTCGTCACCGTCGCCCCGAGCCGGGCGATGACGCGCGTCGGCTCGCCGAGGCCGCGCACCGTTCCGTACACGTGGCGGTCGCCCGACAGGTACTCGACGCGGTCGACGTCGAACTGCGCGGCGATCCGGCGCTCGCCGTCCTCGACGAGCGCGGCGGGCAGAAACGACTCCGGCCGGAAGCCGCGCAGCTCGCCGTCGCGCGGGACGAGGTTCATCGGCGGCGAGCCGAGGAACGTCGCGACGAACGTGTCCGCCGGCCGATGGTAGACCTCCTGCGGCGGGCCGAGCTGGCGCAGCCGTCCGTCGTACATCACCGCGATCCGGTCGCCGAGGCCCATCGCCTCGGACTGGTCGTGCGTGACGTAGATCGTCGTCGTCCCGACGCGGCGCTGAAACCCCTTCAGCTCGTCGCGCGCCGAGGCGCGCAGCTTCGCGTCGAGGTTCGACAGCGGCTCGTCGAGCAGGAAGACGTCGGGCTCGCGGACGAGCGCCCGTGCGAGCGCGACGCGCTGGCGCTCGCCACCCGACAGCTGGCGCGGCCTGCGCTCGAGCAGGTGGCCGATCCCCAGCAGCTCGGCGGCCCACGTTGCGCGCTCGTCGCGGTCGGCCTTCTCCATGCGCTCGGCCTTCAGCGGGAACGTGATGTTCTGCGCGACGGTCTTGTGCGGGTACAGCGCGTAGCTTTGAAAGACCATCGCGATCTTGCGCGCGCGCGGCGGCAGGCCGTTGACGAGATTGCCGCCGATCAGCACCTCCCCCTCGGTCGGCTCCTCGAGGCCGGCGATCGTCCGCAGCAGCGTCGTCTTGCCGCAGCCCGACGGGCCGAGCAGGACGAGATACTCGCCTTCGTCGGTGGCGAGATCGACGCCGTCGATCGCACGCACGCCGCCGCGGAAGTGCTTGCTCAGCCCCCTGACCTCGACCGCGTAGGCCAACCTAGGCTCCGCCGAGCAGGCCCCTCTTGCGCCACTTGGCGAAGATCGGCTCGATCTGCCGCTCGGCGCGGGCGACGGCCTCCTGCGGCGTGGCGCGCCCGCGCGCGGCGCGCGCGTACATGTTGGGGATGATGAACGTCCCGAAGACCTCGCCGATCGCCGTGTTCGCCGAGCCCTCGCGCCCGACGTTCGACGACCAGTCCAGCGCGTTCTTGAGGACCGAGAGCTTGTCGCTCGGCTTCGAGCCGAACGGGTCGTCGTCCAGCCACTCGTCGAGCTGCGGCGAGAGCTTCGCGAACGCCGGGAAGTCGTAGAGCTCGCTCTCCCAGGTGGCGCGGGCGAAGTTGGCGGTGTAGTGCAGCAGGAACTCCTGCGCCGCATCCGGGTTCTTCGCGAACTCCGGGACCAGCCAGTTGTACATCACGTGCTGTGCGGCGAGCGCCGCCTGCGGTCCCTTCAGCGCGGGGACGAAGAACACGTCCTCGGCGACGCTCGGGTTGACCTGCTGCATCGTGCGGTAGGCCGAGATCGAGTTGAGGATGTAGGAGAGCTTGCCCGCCACGAGCGCCTGGTTGTTGGAGGCGGGATTCCAGGCGAAGACCTCGTTGGTCATCGCGTCCTCGAACAGGCCCTTCATGTACGTGACCGCCTCGACCGTCTCGGGCGAGTTGAGGACGACGCGCTCCTGCTCGTCCTGGATGGCGCCGCCGAACGACCACAGCAGCGCGCGGCCGGCCATGTTGGAGTCGATCTCCTGCGACATGCCGATTCCGACCGGGACCCTGCGCTTGGCCTGGATCTCGGCGCCGCCCTCGCGCAGCTCCTCCCACGTCGACGGCCCGTCCGGCAGGCCGACGTCGGCCCACATGCTCTTGCGGAAGTTGCCGGGGTCGGGCACCCAGCCGGGGCTGTACGCGTAGTACTTGTTCGTCGTCGGATTCAGGCTCGAGCGCCGGCACAGGTCGATCTGCTTGCCGAAGCGCCGCTCGGCCTCCTTCGTGACGTCCGCGAGATCGATGACGCTGGGCTCGAGCTGCGGCAGCGGGCCGATGAACTGGGCGACGTCGTGACCCGAGCGCGCCGAGATCTCGGACTCCAGTCGTGCCGGGATCGTCGTGACCTCGATGTGGTCGACGGTCACGTTCACGCCGACCCTGCGGCCCCAGTCCTTCGCGAAGCGGTCGAACCACTTGTCGTGGCGCGGCACGAAATGGCTCCACATCAGGATCTTCAGCTCGCCCGACAGCCTCTTCGTGGGCTCGGTGAACGTCTCCTGCGGGGCCGCGCCGGCGCCCGCCTCGGCGCCCGTGCCCCCGTTGCCGTCGCCGGATTCGCCGCAACCCGCGAGCACGAGCGTGGCTGCGGTGCCCTGGATGAACCTGCGACGCGTGATCACGAACGGCCCTCGCGGGTCGGCCATCGCTGCCCCTCCTCGTCATCGCCTCCGAAGCGCACGCGACGTTAACTCGCACGCGGCGCGGTGTCCACCGGCTGGCGCTACCGGCCGCGCAGCGCGCGCAGCTCGGCGCGCAGCTGCGCGACCTCGTCCTCCAGGCGCGCGATGCGGTCGGCGAGCGGCGGCTCGACGCGCTGCAGCTCCGGCGTCGGCCGGCCGGGCGTGCGGACGGGCGTGTCGGCCGCGCCGGAGCGCGCGCCGCCCGCGCCCGCGCCCGCCGGCGCGATCGCCGCGCTCGCGACGGCGGGCTGCGGCGCGTCGTCGTCCGACAGCCGGTGCGCGTAGCGCTCCTCCTTCTGGCCCGGTCGGCGCGGCAGCTGGGCGACGAGCCCGCGGTCGACGAGCCGCTCGAGCGTCGCCTGGACCGCCGCCAGGTCGGCGAACGGGTGCAGGCGCTCGGTTCGCCCCTTCAGCTCGCCGGGCGTCTGCGCGCCGCGCAGCATGAGCACGCAGAGGATCGCGAGCTCATCGGGCGCGGCGGTCAGCGCCTCGTCGAGCAGATGGCGGTACTTCGGGGCGCGGCTGCCTGCGCCGCTGGCCAGCCGCGCCCAGCGGCGGCGGCTCAGGCGTGTGACGGCATCGCGGATCGTCGCCTCGTCGTAGGCGACGACGGGGTCGCGGTTCGTCGTCTGGTTGCACGCCGCCCGCAGCGCGTTGAGCGTCAGCGGGTAGATGTCGGGCGTCGTGCGCTGCTTCTCGAGAAGGCAGCCGAGGACGCGGATCTCGGCCGCGGAGAGGTCCATCCCCTATGCGCTCTTGGGACCGTCCTTCGAGGACCTGTCGTCGTCCTGGAGGTTGCGCAGCCAGTCCGACAGCTGCTGACCGGCGGCGTTGACGTGCACGCCGGCCTCGCGGAAGAGGTCCCTGAAGCGCTCGGAGTAGTGGGTGGCGGCGTCGGCCGCCTCCTCGCGCGCGGGACGCTCCTGGCCGCGGCGCACGTAGTCGCCGCCGACGATGCGGTCGTATCCGCCGTCACGCACCCACGCCAGCAGCTCGTGGACGCGCTTGACCGGCAGCGAGTGCGTCTGGCGCAGGTC
>DASZOA010000149.1:0-3757 GCA_035551055.1 Solirubrobacteraceae bacterium | reverse complement strand
ATCCAGCGGGGCCGCACGCCGCCCTTGAGGTAGGCCTCGATCGAGCGCTGCGTCTGCGCGGCGCGGCTGGACAGCGGCTTGCCCTTGCCGGACTCCTCGTCGAGGTCGCGGCCGACGATCCGCTCGACGGGCGAGCGCCGTTCGTCGTCGTACTGGCGCATGCCTGAAAAGGCTAGACAATCGGCGGCCATCGCTACTCGTAGACCACGAGGTCCGGCGGCGGGCGCAGGTCGAGCACCGCGCCGGGCGACATGAGGTTCGTGTCCTCCTCGTAGAAGAGCTTGAAGCCGTCGTGGAAGCGCGCCAGCTCGGAGGTGAACAGCTTGTACTTCGAGATCTTGTTCGGGCGGTCGCCGAAGCCGTCGACGTTCATCGTGATCGCGAGCCCCGGACGACGGACGACGCGCTCCTTGCCCTGGATCATCCCGCGCGTGAACTGGTGCACGACGAAGAGCTTCTCGGGCAGGTTGTGCTCGGCCACGATGCGCGCGACGTAGTCGGAGACCGCGTTGACCTCGTCGGCGGTCACCGAGCCGATGACCTGCCCGGGAAGCTCGCCCGGTCCGACGTGCCACTCCGGATCGAGCGCGTTCCCGACGTCGGGCTCGCGCAGCCATCGCTCCAGTCGCCGGGCCTCGGTGACGAAGTCGCCGCGACCGGGCTGGATGTCGAGCACGAGCAGCGCCTTGATCCGGCGCGCCGCGCGCAGGTAGCGGCCGATCACCGCGTCGCTCTGGTGCATGCGGTGCAGCCCGTCGTCGCCGGGCGCCGCCGCGGCGATCGTCGAGATCAGCTCGAAGGCGGGCAGCACCGGGCGGGTCTTCCTGGCATAGCCGCGCGCGACGCGCAGCAGGCGCTGTCCCGCGCGCGCCGGCGATCCGATCCCGAGCACGCCGAGGCGGCCGCTCTGCGGTGCGCCGTAGAACGCGACGACGCGATGGTCGGGGAAGATCCGCCGTCCGCCGCGCGGCAGCTGCGTCGGCGCCGGCTCGGCCGCGGCCGGCGCCGCTGCCGAGCTGGGGTCGGCCTCGTCGGCGCCGCACGAGCGAATCAGCACGACCGGGCTGAGGATCACGCCGGCCAGCACGGCCAGCGCGGTCGCGCGGCGCCGCCGGTAGACGTAGGCCGGTTCGCGCACCGCTCAAATCCTGCCGCGTTTGACGAGAAGAGGACAAGCGGTCTCAGGATCGGGCCGCCGGCTGCCGAAGAAGGCGGCGTGCAGCACCGCCACGAGCGCATCTCGATCGTCACCCCGCGACACCGCATCGTCGGCGTCGCGACGCTTGCGCGCGACGGCTATCGCAGCCGCCTTTCGGATGTCCTCAACGCCCCCGAGCGCGACTTCATCGCGCTGACGGACGCCACGGTGGCCGCGCTCGACGGCGACGGCGAGACCGAGCACCACGAGTTCATCGCCGTTCACCGCCAGCACGTCGTGTTCGCCGTCTCGCTGGGCGCGGTCGAGCAGCCCGGGCGGGACGGCGTCGCGCGCTGACGCCGACCGCCGGCCCGGCTCGCGTCAGCTCGCGGCGGCCTCCAGGCACAGCACGCCCTCGTCGCCGACGGTCGCGGCGTGCTCGGTGCCCGGGTCGACCTCGAGCCGATCGCCGGGCTCGAGCGCGAAGTCGCCGTCGCGCGTGTGGAAGACGATGCTGCCCGACACGCAGTAGAGGACCTTCGTGTAGCCGTGCGCGTGCCAGCCGTAGCGCTCGCCGGGGCCGTTGCCCCACGAGTGCGGCCGCAGGCCCTGCTCGGCGTAGCGCGCCTCGATCCGCGCCCGGTCGGGGGGATCGACGTCGGCTTTGGCGATCCGCGCTGCCATGGCGCTGAGCGTAGCGGTAGCGGGGCCGAGCCGCCACCGGCGATCGCCTCGGCGGCGACTACCGGGACGCTCGCTGCCGCTCCGAGCGCGGCCCGCCGCGCGGGGCGGGGTTCTCGGCGCTTCGCCGCCGCCCCCCGCGACTGCCGCGCGGGACGTCGGTCAGCGTGACGATCTCGCCGCGGGCGATGCAGTCCGGGCAGATCGCGCCATAGGGCGCCGGCAGCGGCCGGTTGTAGGTGGCATGGCAGCCGCGGCAGTACACGTCAGCCATCGGCGTCGCGAGGGGCGCTCTCGAACGGAAGCAGCGCGTCGATGCCGCCGATCTCGAAGACGCGAAAGACGTGGTCGATCGGGCGCAGGAGCACGAGCCGCCCTGCGTTCGAGCCGCGCGCGCGCCGCGCGGCCTCGATCAGCAGGCGCAGCCCGGTCGAGTCGACGAACGTCAGGCCGCGCAGGTCGATGACGATCTCATCGGGCGTCGTCGTCTCGATCGACCGAAGCTCGGCCTCGACCCTCGGCGCGCTCTCGAGGTCCAGCTCGCCGAACAGCGCGAGCACGTGCGCATCGCGCTCGGCTCGCGAGCGGACCGTCAGGGTGCCCAGCTCCAGGATCCGCCCAGCGGACGGCGCCGATGACGGAGACAACGTCGGGGATGGGGGTTGTGGCAACAGGACCTCGCTCGAACGCGAGGGTCCCAAGCCGGCGCGCAACTCGCCTCTGGTCCCCCTCGGGGGTGGCAGCGGTCGAGGCACCGCTGGGAGCGCCTGGACCGAACAGGCTCAGTCTATGCGTAGTTGCATCATCCTTCAACTGCTGCCCAGCCCGCGAATCGCGCACGTTGCGCGCGGCGCGCCGGCTACTCTGTCGCCATGTGCCGCAACATCCGCCAGCTCCACAACTTCGAGCCGCCCGCCAGCGAGGAGGAGATCCGCGCGGCCGCGCTGCAGTACGTGCGCAAGATCAGCGGCTCCTCGAAGCCCTCGGCCGCCAACGCCGAGGCCTTCGAGCAGGCCGTCGACGCGGTCGCCGCGGCGTCGGCGCAGCTGCTCGACCGGCTCGTCACGTCGGCGCCGCCGAAGGACCGCGTGACCGAGGCCGCCAAGGCGCGCGCCCGGGCCGCCGCGCGCTACGCGGCCTGATCGACGGTTCTGCGCCTGGTCGCCCGCCCCTCGCGATCGCTCCGCGTGCGACGGCACGAGCCGGCGAGCGGAGAGGGAGGGATTCGAACCCTCGGTGGGTGTTGGCCCACACACGATTTCCAGTCGTGCCCGTTCAGCCGCTCCGGCACCTCTCCGGGACGCGGTCAGGCTACCGCGCGGCGCTTCAGATCCGCCATGCTCCGTCGCGCAGCAGCGGCACGCGCTCGCCGCCCGCCGTCACGCCGGTCACGTCGACGTCGGGGGAGCCGATCATGAAGTCGACGTGGATCTGCGAGCGATTGATTCGCCCGTGGTCCTCCTCGCCGACGGTGAACTCGTAGGCTGAGCCGAGCGCGACATGCGACGCCGCGTTCTCGTCGATCAGGGTGTCGTAGAAGACCCGGTCCAGCGGCCCGATCCGCCCCTCGCGATCGACGAGCGCGACCTCGCCCAGGCGCGCAGCGCCCTCGTCGCGCCGGGCATACTGCGCGAGCAGGTCGCCGCCCTCGTCGGCCTCGATCGAGACCGCACGGCCGGCCTCGAAGCGCGCGCGCAGACCGCGGATGATGGTCCCGCCCGCGACGAGCGGCTTCGTGGAGCGCACGAACCCGTCCACGCGCGCCGGGTCGGGCGTCGTGAACACCTCCTCGGACGGCAGGTTGGGCATGTGGACGATCCCGTCGACCGTCTCGAAGCGCGCGGAGATCCAGCGCGAGCTGGGCAGCAGGCCGACGCGCAGGTCGGTCCCCGGGCCCTCGAAGTGCAGGGCATCGAAGCGGCGCTCGCCGAGCCGCCG
>DASZOA010000148.1:0-10625 GCA_035551055.1 Solirubrobacteraceae bacterium | reverse complement strand
GCCCGCGCGGTCCCGACGCGCCGTTGGACGTCGTCGACGAGACCGGCGCAGCGCTCGCTTCCACGTGCGGCGTCGGCGTTCTCATCCCCAGACAAACGCCGTTGCGGCCGGCGAACTTGCGCGCTCAGGCGCCGCTCGACGACGGTGACAGCCGGCGCGCGCGCACGACGAGCAGGCGCGCCGGCACGAGCCGCCGCAGCGCCGCCATGACATCCCCCCATGCTTCGGGAAACCAGGTCCGCAGCGCTGCGAGATAGCTCGCGCCGCCCGCGAGCGCGACGGCGGCCAACCGCACGATCACCGGCGCGTCGACGCGCGCCAGCGCCCACGCCGCGGGCACGGCGACGGCGGCGAGCACGGTGCACGCGGCAACCGCGGCGCGGACATCGCCCCACAACGTGCGCAACGCCCGGCCACCGCGGCCCCCGAGCAGCACCTGGTAGGCCACGACGAGGAAGATGCCGTGCACGACGGACGCCGCCACCGCGACGGCGGCGAGGCCGTGCTGGGCGACGGCGACGACACAGCCCGCGTAGACGGCGAAGTGCGCGATCCCGTAGCCGAGCAGGGCGCGGGCGCGACCCTCGGCCATGAGCGCCGAGCCGGCCGCGTCGATCACGACGACGAAGGCTCCGCCGAGTGCGAGGATCTGCGTCGGCACGACCGCGGGCTCCCACGCGGGACCGAACAGCCACGGGACGACCGCCGGCGCCAGCACGGCCAGGCTCACGAGCAGCGGGAACAGCACGACCGTGAGCAGCTGGACGATGCGGCGGCGCAGCGCGAGCATGTCGTCGGCGCTCTCGGCGCGAGCGAGCACGGGGAACGCCATCTGCGTCATGACCGTGCTGATCTTGCGCTGGTACTCGACGGCGAGCTGGTAGCCGCGCCAGTAGAAGCCCGCGGCCGCGGTCCCCAGCTGCGCGCCGATGATCGCGTAGTCGCCGTTGCGAAAGCCCGTCCAGGCGACGCACGCCAACGCGGCCGGCCCTCCGTACGGCAACAGCTCCCGCATCGCCCCCGACTGCCAGCGCGGAAGCGGTACGCGCACGAAGGCAAGCGCCATGACCATCGCGACCGCCATCCCGGCCATGCACCCGAGCAGCAGCGCCTCCGCGTCGAGGCCGGCGACGGCGAGCGCCAGCATCGCGGCCACACGAGTGAGGCTCTGAGCGAGCTCGATGATGCTCAGTCGGCGGAAGTCCAGCCGCCGTCGCAGGACGGCCACCGGAACCGCGTAGACGGCGCCGAGCAGGAACCACGGCGTGGCGAGCAGGACGAGGTGCGCCGTTCGCTCGCCGAACAGCGGCTCGACGAGGACGGTGGCCAGGAGCACGGTCAGCGCGGCAAGGGTCAGCCCGCTGCCGAGGCTGAGCACGAGCCCGCCCTGCAGGTGCCTGCGGTCGACCTCGCGGCGCTGGACGATCGCGCTGCCCACTCCCTCCATCGGCATCGTCAGGGCGAGCTCCTGGACGATCACGATGACGGCGAAGATCCCGAACTCGGCCGGCGGGATCAGCCGCGCGAGGAGGACCATCGCGCCGAGCATCGCGACCTCGATGCCGATGCGCGCGTAGGTCATCCATCGCAGCCCGCCGGCGGCCGCGGCAGTGAGCTCCTCCTTCGACCTGACGCCGCCGAGCTGCTCGTCCACGACGGCTCAGAGCTCGCGGATGACCTTCGCCGGGTTGCCGGCGGCGATCACCCCGGCGGGTATCGCGGAGCTGACCACGGCGCCGGCGCCGATCACCGAGTCCGAGCCGATCGTCACGCCCTTGAGGATCCTCACGCCCATCCCGACGAACACGTTGTCGCCGATCTCGACCGGCGCCATACGCTGCGTGCCCGCGTTGCGCCGCGCCGGGTGCAGGTCGTGGAAGTTGCTGTCGAAGATCTCGACGTGCGCACCGAAGAGCCCGTCGCACCCGACGCGGATGCCGGCGCCCTCGCTCTTGATCATGAGGTTGTTGTTGAACTCGGTGCGATCGCCGATCTCGATTCGGGCGTCGGGACGCGCCGCCTCGACGTAGCAGTAGCCGGAGTAGAACAGCGGAGAGGCCCTCCAGCCGAACTGCACGCCCTCGCCGAGCACGACCTCGCCGGGGCCCATGAAGAGCACGGGCTGCAGGACGATCGGGCGGCCGCTGACCCGCGGACAGGTCGACAGCAGGCGGTACTTCCAGATCCGCGGGCGCTGGGACAGCGCTTCGACGCCGCTCCGCGCCGCGCGGCGCGCGGCCCGCCGCGGCAGCGAGCGTTCCCGACCGGGCGCGATCTGCTCCTCGACGAGCCGCAGGGCGCGTTCGGCCGCGGGCGGGCGCTGCCTCTCGGACGGATTGCTCATCGCCTGCACAAACGGCGGCGCCGGGCACGAGCTTCCGCCGGGGCGACGGAAGCAACGCCTGCGAACCGGCGTTGCTATCGCGGCGGAGCCGTGCCGGACCGGCGCCGGCCCCACCCACGCGCATGACGCCTCGCACCTCGATATCGCAGCGCCCCGGCCTCGCTGTCGCTGCCTGCGGCGTGGTCGCGTCGCTGGCCGCGCTGATGAGCGTCTACTCGCTCAGCCTCCTCCCACCGCGGCTCGAGCCCCGCGGGCTGCAGATCGCCGGCGCGTTCACGAGGATCTCGCTCGATCGCCCGCGTCCGCTGATGAGCGACCGGCTCGCGACCGACGGCGACTACCACACGCTGCGCGACCGAACGGTCCTGCTCGGCACGCTCATGACGAGCCAGCCGGCGATGCGCCACATCGCGCGCCGCGCCGGCATCGACGCGAACCGGATCGCCGGCGTCACGAGGATCACGGCGGACGTTCCCGCCACGATCACCGAGCCCGACAGCGAGCAGCGGGCCAACGACATCATCGAGCTGGCAAGGCCCTATCGGCTCGAGGTCCAGCCCGACCCGCAGACGCCGACGCTGCTCATCACGACGCAGGCGCCGACGGTCGCCGAGGCGCAGCGGCTGGCCGACGCGGCCGCTCCGGGGCTCGAGGACTACCGGCTGGAGCTCGCCCGCCGCCGCGACGCCGTGGACGAGCCCGCGCTGCGGATCGAGCAGCTCGGGCGCGCGCGCGGCGCGGTGCTCAACGCCGGCGCCAAGGTCGTCATCGCCGGGCTGACGTTCGCGTTCGTGTTCGCGATCGCCCTCGCCGGGCTCGCCCTCGCCATGCGGCTGCGGACGGCTCGGTCGGCCGGCATCGGCGAGGACGGCGCGGATCCCGGCGAGCCCGCCGGCCGCGGCGAGGCGCCGGCGGACACCGCTCGCACGCGAGGCGGCGCGCTGCGGCCGGTCTTCGACCCCTCGCTGGCGATCTCGCCGGCGATGCCGGGGCTGCCGATCGCGGTCGGGCCGGGTGGCGCGGTCGCGAGCCCCGGCGGGATGCGGGTCGCCGCCCGCGAACGGGCGGCGGCGCGCGGCGAGATCTCGTCGCGGGCGGGAGATTGGCCGCACACCACCCGCGTGCTGCCGTGGCTCGTCGCGATCATGCTGGCGGTCGTCTGGTTGGTGCCGTTCAACGTGGTGACGCTCTCGGTCTCGCTGCCGATCGACGTCACGTTCGACCGGCTCGTGCTTCCGGTGCTCGTCGCCGTCTGGGCGCTCGCGATCGCTGCGGGAGGGCGGTACGCCCCGCGCCTGCGGCTCACCCCGATCCACCTGGCGATCGCCGCCGTCGTCGCCGTCGCGTGCCTGAGCCTCGTCGTCAACGCCCGTGCGCTCAACCACGCGCTCGAGCTGGAGCTCGGCGTCAAGAAGCTCACGCTGCTCGTCTCGTACCTGTCGCTGTTCGTCGTCGTGGCGAGCGTCGTGCGGCGCAGCGAGGTGGCGGCGTTCCTGAAGTACACGCTGGCGCTCGCCGTCGTCTGCGCGCTGGGGATGATCTGGGAGTACCGGTTCAAGTACAACATCTTCTACGCTTGGTCGGACCAGCTGCTGCCCGGCATCTTCGAGGTCGGATCGGCGGAGTCCGAAGCGGTGGACGACATGGGCCGGCGCATCGTGCGCGGGCCGGCGCAGATCCCGCTGGAGGCCGTCGCGATGATGGCCATGGCGCTGCCGGTTGCGCTCGTCGGACTGATCCGCTCGAGCCGGGCCGGGCCTCGGCTGCTCTACGCGTTGGCCACGGCGCTCCTGCTCGCGGCCACGGTCTCGACCTACCGCAAGAGCGCGTTCGTCGCGCCGATCTCCGTCGTCCTGACGCTTGCCTACTTCCGCCGCCGCGAGCTCATCCGGCTCGCTCCGCTCGGCCTCGTGATCCTCGTGCTGATGCACGTCCTGTCGCCGGGTGCGTTCGGCTCGATCGTCTCGCAGCTGTCGAGCGACCGGCTGAACGCGCCGACGGTGAGCGACCGGACCGCCGACTACGACGCGGTCCGTCCCGACGTCTGGGCGCATCTCATGTTCGGGCGCGGGTACGGAAGCTACGAGCACACGAGCTACCGGCTCCTGGACCAGGAGTTCCTGCGCCAGCTCATCGAGGTCGGCGTGGTCGGCGTCGCCGCGTACCTGTTGATGATCGGTTCCGTGGTCGCGGTCGCGCGACGGCCGATTCGCCTGCGACGGCCCGCCGACGCGCCGGTCGCGCTCGTCGCCGCGGCGGGCGCCGTCGCGTTTGCCGTCATCTCGCTGCTGTTCGACGTCATGTCGTTCCCGCACGCCCCCTACATCTTCCTGAGCATGGCGGCGCTGCTGGCCGCGGCCATGGCGCCGCAGCCGCGCAACGACGGGGAGCGGTCGTGGAGCTCGTAGCGATCGCGCGCGTGCTGACGCGGCGCTGGAGGTCCGTCGCCGCCGGCGCGCTGATCGCCGTGGCGATCGCCGCTCTCGCCGCGCCCGGTGCCCAGACGAAGCCGAGCGCGGTGGCGGAGGTCAAGGTCCTCGTCGACACGCGCGGCTCGCGCACCGTGAACCTCGCGGACGGCGCTGAGGCGATCGCGACGCAGGCGAACCTGCTCGCGCAGGCGGTCCTCGGCGATGAGCAGCGCGACGCGCTCGCGCGAGCGGTGGGCGTCCGCTCGAACGACCTCGACATCTCGGTGTCGAGCACGATCCCGCCCCCGCGACCGAGCACCCTGGCCGAGCACGTCGCGAAGGTCGCCGGCGCTCCCGTGCGGCCCTACAGGCTCGAGCTCATCGTCAGCAGCGACGTGCTGATCGTGACGGTGCGTGCCACGGCGCCGACGATCAACGACGCGCTGCGCCTGTCCGACGCGGCGGCGACCCTCATGAACGTGATCGCCGTCGCCCGCGCCCCGAGCTGGTCCCGGGGGCTCGTCGTCCAGCCGCTCGGAACCGTGACGGCGAGGCCGCTGCCGGCGACCGGCAACGAGCGGCTGCTCGCGATCGCCGTCGCGCTCGCGGCGTTCGTGCTCTGGTGCGGCGCGGTGGTCGTGCTTCCGGCGATCGTGCGCCTCGTGGGAAGCTACGGCGTGCCCGCGCCCGGCGCCGGCCCGTCTACAGCCAGATCCCGCGCGTCCTCCAGCCCAACCGGCTGACGTGGCTGCGCGCACGGTGCGCGGCGCCGGACGCGATGAACGGCACGAACCACAGCGAGCGTCCGGCGCCCAACCTCCGTCGCAGCCGCAGGCCATGCCACTCGCGAAGTCGCCGTACCTCGGGGCAGACCTCGATCGCGAAGGCGACGAGCTCTTCCACGGGGAGGGCGTCGGGGCCGTCGACGAGGTTGCGATCGTAGGCCCGGCTGGCGCGCCACAGCGCCTGTCGCGCGAGCTGGCGGCGGGCCAGCGCGTGCAGGCCGGAGGCGTCGCCGAGCAGCGGACCGCAGCGCTCGAAGAAGCTGTCGAACGCGACCTGGCGGTTGCGCAGGTGCAGCATGTCGCTCGAGTCGCTGCGCAGCATCCCCGCGGGGTTGATGCGATAGATCGCCTGCGGCGCGCCGCGGATGTACGCGATGTCCGAGATCGCCGCGATGCGCAGCCACATGTTCAGGTCGCTCGTGTGGTAGCAGGCGGGGTCGTAGTCGCCGGCCGCCTGCTGTGTGCTCGTGCGCACGACCACCTCCGGCGAGGAGATGCAGTTGTGCGCGCGACGGCAGACGCTGCGGATCCAGTCCTCGCCGCTCCAGGTCTGCGTGCCGCGCCAGCGCCCCCGCGGTTCGGGCAGAGGGCGGCCCACGTAGGCGTAGGGCGCGTGGCCGTACACCATGCCGACGCGCGGTGAGCGCCGCATCACGCTCGTCGCGCGCGCCAGCGCGCCCGGCACCAGGAGGTCATCGGCCGAGATGAGCACGGTGTAGTCGAACTCGGCGGCCCAGCGCAGCCCCTCGTTCGCGGTCGCGATGAGCCCCTTGTTCTCGGCGTGTCGACGGCCCTCGACGCGGTCGTCGAGCTCCATGAGCCGCGCGGTGACCTCCGGCGTGTGGTCGGGAGAGCAGTCGTCGATCACGAGCACGCGCACGTCGACGCCGTCCTGCGACAGCACGCTGGTGACGCACCCCTCCAGCACGTCCGCATAGCGGTAGCAGGGAACGACGACCCCGACGGTTGGACGTCTCACGCCTGAACGGGCTCCGCGCAGCGGGAGGCTACGACGCCGAGCAGGATGCGCTCCACCTCGGCGCCCGCCTGCACCCAGGTCCGGCCCTTCACGCTCAGCGCGGCGGCGTGGGCGGCCTCGTCGCGCTCGACCGCCGAGCGCTCGACGAGCGCGCCGAGCGCGTTTGCCAGCTCGAACGGCGTGGCCGGTGCGAACGCCACGTGTGCGTTGTCGAGGACGACGCGGTTGTGCTCGGCGTCGTTGATGACTGGGATGCAGCCGCAGCCGAGCATCTCGTGCGGCACGAGCGAGACGTTCGTCGCCGACAGGGCAAGCCCGGCGATGCAGCGGTTGTAGAGCTCGGCGAGCTGCGGCGGGTCGAGGAAGCCGTGATGGGTCGCGGCGAACGGCAGCCGCTCCGCCGGCTCGCCGTAGAGGTGGATGTCGACCTCCGGATGGGCTGCCGCGAAGAGATCGAGCGTGGCGACCGCCAGCTCGTGCGCGCGGCGCGGCGTCGAGGGGCGGCAGTAGTAGCAGACGCCGGTCCGCTTCGGTCGACCAGGGCGGGTGTCGAGCGCGTAGGTCTCCAGGTCGCAGGCGAAGTCGAAGTGCTCGGCCGCCATGCCGTACTCCCGGGGGAGCAGCTCCGCCAGCCAGCGCCCGAACGTCACGCCGTAGAAGCCGAAGCGGTACGTCGCCTCGGCGAGCAGCGCCTCGCTTCCCGCGGGATAGAACGACGGCTCGAAGTCCGCGACGAAGTAGCAGCGCACGCCCAGCGCGGTCGACGCGAGCGCCGGATAGGCGGTCCCCCAGCTCGTCGCCATGACGACGTGCGAATCGTCGACTCCCGCCGCCACGTCGCGGATCTCGGCGCGGATGTGCGGAAGCCAAGCGCGTATCGCCCGCACGTGCTGTGCGAGCTCCCAGCCGTGACGGTCGTGGAGGTACACCACGCACGTGTGCCCGGCGCGCTCGAGCTCGCCGATCATCCGAAACATCGTCGTATGGCCGCCGGAAGCCGGGCTCGGCGGGACGGAGATCCACGCGATCGTCATCGGGCCGCCGTTCGCGTACGGCGCCGGACCCGGAAGCAGCCAGCCCGATGCGGCGACCTCGGCGGCGCGGACGAGATCCTCGCGCGCGACCGGCAGGCGCGGCGTGGGCGCGAGCACGTCCGCGGCCCGCGCACGCAGGCGGTGGGCGACGCCGGAGCGCCCCTCGCTGGCCAGCAGCCGGCGGGTCTGACGGTAGCGCTCGAGCAGGCTCGGGCTCATCTCGCCATCAACGGACGCGGGGCCGCCCTGCTTGCGTGGCCCACCGCCGGCGTGGCGTCCAGGAGCACCGGCGCCCGCGGACGCTCGGCGCGGACGTGCGTATGAGACACCGTCGGGCGCCGCCACGCCGGCCCGGGGCCTGCCGATACGGCCCGTGTCGTCGTCCCCGGCACGCAGCCAAGGAGAGCCCCACCATGCGGAGACCAGCGCTGACCTCTTCCGGCCGTAGGTCCTGGATGGTGTGCTTGGCGCTCGCGGCCCTCGCGGCCGGTGCGGCGCCCACGAGCGCCGCCGCCGCGGACCTGACGGCGACGCCGGCCACGTTGGCGACCGTGTTCGCCGCAGCGGGCGCGGGCGACACGATCCTCCTGGCCTCCGGAGACTACGGGACGTTCCGGGGCGGGCTGAAGCCGGGCCTGGTGACGATCAGGCCGCAGGAGGGCGCGACCGCGAGCATGGCGCTCGACTTCCGTCCGGCATCGAACGTCACGATCGACGGGCTGAAGATCACCAGCGGCTACGTCGCCGACTCGCGGACGAAGAACATCACGATCCGCAACTCCGACTTCGACGGGGCGCGCATCGTGTTCCGCGGCGAGACAGGGAACCTCGCGAACGCGAACATCCTGCTCGACCGCAACGTCCACTCGAACGTCAACGTGTGCTCGGGCTGCTGGGACGCACGGGTGCACATCTCCGGGCGGACCGAGGAGCCGACGGGCATCACCGTGCAGAACAGCATCTTCCAGGGCGGGGACGCGGACGGCATCCAGAACGGCGGCAACGGCGTCAGGATCGTCGCCAACACGTTCCGCAGCCTCTATCAGGGCACGACGAGCAGCGGCGCGCACACCGACTCGATCCAGCTCTACGGCTCGAAGAGCACGCTCATCCGCGGCAACTTCTTCTACGACGTCGACATGGGCAACCCCGGCGCCTACGACCGCCTCGACCACGAGATCATCGAGGACAACGTCGTCGTCAGCTCCCGCTACCCCTTCCAGACCCAGCTCCTGTCCGACAACCGGTCGATCGTGCGCCACAACACGTTCGTCGAGCGGTCGGTCAGCGGCACCGGCTGCGACTACAACCTGCGGTGCGGGATTGTGAGGATGGGCAACAAGGAGGCCGACCCGCCGAGCGCCGGGACGGTCCTCAAGGACAACATCCTCGCCCAGCTCTCCATCACCGGCACGACGCCCGCCTTCTCGGCGAACGACTACAACCTCTACACGGACGTCAAGGGCGCCGGCGCGAACAGCCTGCTGGCGGACCCGGTGTTCGTCGGCGGGCTCGACCCGACGACCTACGAGGGCTTCCGGCTCGCCGCCGGCTCGCCGGGCAGGGGCGCGGCGAGCGACGGGCTGGACATGGGCGCCCGATTCGGCGCCACAACCACCCCGCCGGCCCCGCCGACGGCGAGCTACACGTACTCGCCGTCGCCGGTGACGATCGGGCAGGACGTCACGTTTGACGGCTCGGGCTCCACGTGCCCGGCCGGCTCGTGCGCGTACCGCTGGGAGGACGACGGCGCGGACGGCGCGGGCGGCGCGCAGTGGCCGCTCGGCACGGGGAGGACCGTGACGTTCACCTTCAGCGAGGTCGGCGACAAGTACGTTCGCCTGATCGTGACCGACGCCAACGGCAACTCGGATTCGACGGTCAAGCAGATCACCGTGTCCACCGCCGTCGCGACCGACGTTCCGCGGCCCGTCGCGGCGTACGGCTTCGACGAGCCCTCGGGATCGACGGTGACAGACGAGTCGGGCAACGCGAACCACGGCACGATCAGCGGCGCCTCGCACAGCACCGGGGGCAGGTACGGGGGTGCGCTCTCGTTCGACGGCAGCGACGATCGCGTGTCGGTCGCGGACGCCGTGTCGCTGGATCTCACCACCGCCGTGACGCTCGAGGCGTGGGTCAGCCCGGCGACCTCGAGCGAGTGGCGGCCGGTGCTGCTGAAGGAGCGCCCACGCGGCTTCTCGTACGCGCTGTACGCAGCGAACGGCAAGCGGCGTCCCGCCGGGTACGTGCAGACGACGTCCACCCGGGCTGCGACCGGCAGCTCCCCCTTGCCGCTGGGCGCATGGTCGCACGTGGCCGTCACGTACGACGGATCGGCGCTGCGGCTCTACGTGAACGGCTCCCAGGTCGGATCGCGGGCGATGGCCGGCTCGATCGCGACGAGCGACGGCGAGCTGAAGATCGGTGGCAGCGCCGCCGCGGACGAATGGTTCAAGGGCCTGATCGACAACGTCCGCATCTACGACCGGGCCCTGTCCTCCGACGACCTCAAGGCGCTGATGAACGTCGGCGTGTGAGCTCGACAGCGCGTCTGCGCGAGCCTTTGCACGACGGCGGTGGTCGTCAGCGGCTACGGCTGGAAGCACCACGACGAGATTTCAGAGCGCCGTCCAGCTCTCGCCGCTACGATGCGGAATGCACCTAGGGAGCGATGAGCAAAGGGAGGGGTCCGATGCGGGGGCTGCCGGTGACGTTGTCGTGGCGTAGGGCGCACGCCGTAGCGCTGGCGCTGGCGGTGCTGGGAGCAGGCGCGGCGCCGGCATGCGCTCGCGCCGCCGAGCTGTCGGCGACGCCGTCGACGTTCGCCGGCGTGTTCTCGCGCGCGCAGGCGGGCGACACGATCCGCCTGGCGTCGGGCAACTACGGCACGTTTCGCGGCGCGCTGAAGAGCGGCATGGTGACGGTCGCGCCGCGAAACGTGCCGTAGTTGCCCGACGCCAGGCGGATCGTGTCGCCCCCCTGGGCGCCGCTGAACACGCCGGCGAACGTCGAAGGTGTCGCCGACAGCTCGGCGGCGCGAGCGCATGCCGGCGCCGCGCCTGCTCCCAG
>DASZOA010000147.1:0-7145 GCA_035551055.1 Solirubrobacteraceae bacterium | reverse complement strand
TTGAGGCGTCTCCGGTCGCCGTGGTTGTCCCGGTCAGCGGCGCGCGGCGGCCGAGCGACGCACGACGCGCCGGTCGTCGGGCAGGCGCACGGCGGCTCGCTGCGGCGGCGCGCGGTCGGTCTTCGTGATCGCCACGACGCCGTGCTCGAGCCCGAGCGCGGCGAGCACCGCCGCGTGCTCGCGCGTCTGCGGCATGACGCCGTCGTCGGCCGCCACGACCATGAGATAGAGGTCGATGCCGGTCGCTCCGGCCACCATCGTGCGGACGAAGCGCGTGGCCGGGAACGTCGAACGATCGAGACCGAGCGCCCGCCGGGGAGCCGTAGCGGCGCATAGCCGAGCTCGATCGACATGCCGCGCGCCTTCTCCTGCGGCAGGCGGTCGGTGTCGACACCGGTCAGCGCGGCGACGAGCGCCGTCTTGCCGTGATCGATGTGCCCGGCGGTGCCGATGGTCAGTGCGGCGGTCGGGTCGCTCACGTCATGACGGCGCGCACGGCGCGGGCCGCCTCGCGCGCCTCGTCGTCGGTCAGCGTGCGCGGGTCCAGCAGCAGCCGACCGGCGTGGATCCGCCCGACGACGGCGGGGTCGCCGGCGCGCAGGGCCGCCGCGAGCGCGTCGGCACCGGCCGGCCCGGGATCGAGCGCTACGGCGGGGCCGGGCAGCTCGAGCAGCGGCAGCGCTCCGCCGCCGACCCGTGCGATCGATTCGACGACGCTGCCGCCGGTCGCCGCCGCCAGCTCGTGCGCGCGGCGCGCGAGCGTCTCGGCGGGCGCCTCGAGCATCGCGAGCACCGGCAGCGCGCGTCGGGCGGCGGCCGGATCGCGGTACAGCGCAAGCGTCGCCTCGAGCGCGGCGAGCGAGAGCTTGTCGATCCGCAGCGCGCGCGCGAGCGGGTGCCCGCGGCAGGCGTCGACGGCGGCGCGCGTGCCGACGAGCAGGCCGGCCTGCGGCCCGCCGAGCAGCTTGTCGCCCGAGAACGCGACGAGCGCGGCGCCCGCGCGCACGGAGCGGCGGACGGCGGGCTCGCCGGCGAGCAGCTCGACGTCGTCGAGCAGCACCCCGGAGCCGACGTCGTCGATCACCGCCACGCCGAGGCCGCAGAGCTCCTCGATCTCGACGTCGGCGACGAAGCCGACCGCGCGGAAGTTCGACGGATGGGCGCGCAGGATCGCGCCGACGCGCTCGCCGCCGCGCGCGACCGCCGCCTCGTAGTCGCCGCGGCGGGTGCGGTTCGTCGTGCCGACCTCGACGAGCCGCGTTGCGGCGAGCTCGAGGATCTCGGGGATCCGGAAGCCGCCGCCGATCTCGATCAGCTGACCGCGCGAGACGATCGTGTCGCGGCCGGCGGCCAGCGCCGCGGTCGCGAGCAGCACGGCCGCCGCGCAGTTGTTGACGACGATCGCCGCCTGCGCTCCGCTGAGCTCCTGCAGCAGCCCCTCGACGTGGGCGTGGCGCGACCCGCGCTCGCCGTCGGCGAGGTCGAGCTCGAGGTTGCAGTAGCCGTCGGCGGCGCACGCCAGCGCTTCCCGCGCCTGCGCGGCGAGCGGTGCGCGGCCGAGGTTCGTGTGCACGACGACGCCGGTCGCGTTCAGCACGCGCCGCAGGTGCGGTCGCAGTCGCTCGCGGGCGCGCGCGACGAGGTCGACGCTGTCCGCGGCGCCCGCGCGCAGCTCCTCGCGCCGCGCCTGCAGCTCGGCGCGGGCCACCGACGTCGCCAGCCGGTCGACCGACGGCAGCGCGCGCAGCCGGTCGCGCTCGGTCGTACGGAGCGGCGAAGGAGTCGAACCTTCCCGCGCGGTCTGCCGCGCCCCGCCGGTTTTGAAGACCGGACGGGCCACCGGGCCCGGGCCGCTCCAAGGACCTGCAAGCTCGCGCCGCCCATCAGCGCACCGCGATCGCGCCGGGGCGCCCGGCGACGATCTCGCCGATCACGCTGCCGGGCAGCGACGACGCCCGCTCGGGCGCGAGCGCGACGAGCAGCCCGCCGGACGTCGTCGCGTCGCAGACGAGGCGCCGGCGCGGCTCGCCGACGTCGCCGGCGAACGTCGTGAACGTCTCGGCGTAGTCGCGGTTGCGCCGGCTGCCGCCCGACACGCCGTCGTCGCACGCCAGCAGCTCGAGCGCGCCCTCGATCGCCGGCACCGCCGCCGCATCGACGACGGCGGCGACGCCGCTGGCGGCCGCGAGCGAGTGCAGGTGCCCGAGCAGCCCGAAGCCGGTGACGTCGGTCAGCGCGTGCGCCCGCGCGGCCCGCGCGGCGGCCGACGCCGCGTCGTTGAGGGTCGTCATCGCCGCGACGGCGCGGGCGAGGAGCGCGTCGTCGCGCCGGCCGCGCGTGCGGGCGGTCGTGATCGCGCCGACGCCGAGCGGCTTGGTCAGGACGAGCGCGTCGCCCGGCCGAGCGCCGCGGTTGGAGAGCACCTCGTCGGGGTGCACGGTGCCGGTCACCGCGAGACCATACTTCGGCTCGGCGTCGTCGATCGAGTGGCCGCCGACGATCGAGATGCCGGCGGCCGCGGCGAGGTCGGCGCCGCCGCGCATGATCTCGCGCAGCACGTCGCCGCCGAGCTGCTGCAGGGGAAACGCGACGACGTTCATCGCCGCGAGCGGGCGTCCGCCCATCGCGTAGACGTCCGACAGCGCGTTGGCGGCCGCGATCCGCCCGAAGTCGTAGGGATCGTCGACGATCGGCGTGAAGAAGTCGATCGTCAGCACGAGCGCGAGCTCGTCGGTCAGCCTGAGCACGGCCGCGTCGTCGGCGGCGTCCGCGCCGACGAGCAGCCGCCCGTCGGCGACGGCGGGCAGGTCGCGGACGATCGGCAGCAACGCCGCCGCGGGCAGCTTGCAGCCGCACCCGGCGCCGTGCGCCAGTGACGTCAGCGCGACGGGCGCCAGCGCATCCACGCCCGTGACGTACCCCTCCGGCAGCGGAACCTATCGGTCCCGGTCGGGCTGCGAACGGCGCCCGCGCCCGCCGTCACGAATCCGGGTCCTCCTCGATGTTCTCGGTCACCCAGCGCTCCTCGAACGGCTCGACGACCGCCAGCTCGACCGCCTCGACGAGCACGAACAGCGCCGATGCGCAGAAGGCGCCGAGCAGCCACGCGAGCGTGTCGTCGAGCAGTGCGGTGCCGACGATCGCACCGCCGTAGCCGGCGGCGACCGACAGGAAGCTGAAGGCGGTGCCGAGCATCGTCACCTCGACCGGGTAGGTCTCGGGCCGGCGCTTGAAGGCGTTGGACGCCAGCGCCTCGAGGGTCACGAAGCCGGCCACCGCCAGCATCCCGAAGGCGAAGACCTCGCCGGTCGTCGCCGGGCCCTCGCTGCGGCTGAGCAGGCCGAAGCTGCCCGTGATCATGATCGAGAACGCGAAGGCCGAGCTGTTGTTGACGACCGAGGTGCGCAGACCCGTGCGCAGGCGCGCCGGAGGCGAACGGTCGTCGGCTCCCGGCGGCATCTCAGCCGGCGGGCGCCCGCGGCAGCGCCCAGCGCGAGCCCTGCGCGCCGACCTCGCGGCGGGCATGCCAGACGCCGTTGACGCGGTCGACGGATGCGAGCGTCGTGCCGTCGGGCGAGAGCAGCTCGCCGCGGTCGCCGCCGGCGTGGCGGACCAGCAGCCTGCGCTCGCCGCCGAGGCTGCCGTCGACGATCGACTGCAGGCGCTCGGCGTCGAACGTCGCCGGGCGCTGGTCGCGCAGCGTCGTGCTCAGGGCGTTGACCGCCCGCGTCAGCTCGACGTCGGTGATCATGGCGAGCTCGCGCGTCGGCTGGCGCCGCGCGTCTCACCGGCCGCGATCCGTGCGCGCTGCGGGCCGACCGTGTAGCGCGGCTCCGACGCAGACTGAAACCCGGCCCTGAAGATGCTCAGGCGCTCGAGCGCCGCGCCGGCGAGCACGGCGGCGCCGCCGGCGATCGCGGCAGCGCGGCTGCGGTCGCCCCGGCCCGCGACGGTCAGCGCGCCGGCGCCGAGCAGCGCCTGCGCCGCGCGCTTGCACGTCCCGGCGCGGCCCCTGCTGTACGGCTCGCCGAGCTCGCCGAGGCGCTGCTCCATGACCAGCACCGAAGCGAGCTCCGCGATCGCCGCGATCGCCGTCAGCCGCCGCGCCGGCGCCGCGTGCTCGGGCGGCGTCAGCACCGTCGCCGCCGCGCCGGCGCTGACCGCCGCACCGGCGGCGAAGACCGCGGGCAGCTCGCGCCGCGCCCCGTGCCAGACCGGTACCGCCGTCTGCGCGATCAGCGCGCCGGTGTAGGTCGACAACGGCAGTCCGAGCAGCGCGGCCGCCGGCCGGCAGACGGCGGCGGCGCGGGGGAGGCGTCCGGTCAGCGCGTGCAGCGCGGCGCCGCCGGTGCAGGCGCCGAACGCGCTGAGGATCCACGTGCCGACGCTCATCGGCGAGGTCACCTTCGCCATGCGCAGCATGTGCAGGAAGCGCGACGGGACGCCGAGGTCGGAGATCAGCAGCGGCGGGCTGACGGCGGCGCCGGCGAGCGCCGTCGCCCACGCGCGGCGGGCGAGCGGGCCGCTGCCCGAGAGATACGCGAGCCCGGCCGACGCGCCGGCGAGGCCGCCGGCGAAGAAGTAGGCGGGGATCTCCGGCGTCCAGACGGGCTCCTTGATGACCGGCCGGCCGTAGTAGGAGGTCGCGCCCGCCGTGCCGTCGCCGTTCGCCGCGCTCACCGCCGACCTCCGAGCACCGCGGCGGCGAGCATCACGCCCAGACCAGCGGCGGCGGCGGCGGCCGCACCCCAGGTCGTGCGCAGATCGCGCGTGGCGTCGACCGGGTCCGGCGGCAGCCCGTAGACCTCGGGCTCGTCGAGCAGCAGGAAGAACGCGTGCGCGCCGCCGATCCCGTCGTCGTCGTCGGCGAGGTAGAGCTGGGCCTTGTCGGCGCCGGCGTCCGCGAGCTGCTCGAGGCGCCGCTCGGCGCGCTCGCGCAGGTCGCCGAGCTCGCCGAACTGGATCGAGTTCGTCGGGCAGGCCTGCGCGCAGGCGGGCTCCTTGTCGTCCTTGAGCCGGTCGTAGCACAGCGTGCACTTCCACACGCGGCCGTCGTCCTCGCGCTGGTCGAGGACGCCGAACGGGCAGGCCGAGACGCAGTAGCCGCAGCCGTTGCAGATGTCCTCCTGCACGACGACGGTGTCGAACTCGGTGCGAAACAGCGCACCGGTCGGGCAGACGTCGAGGCAGGCGGCGTGCGAGCAGTGCTTGCAGACGTCGGAGGCCATCAGCCAGCGCAGGCCGTCGCCCTCCTGGTAGGTCTGCAGCCCCGTCTGGGCCGCGAGCTGCTCGAGCGCGGCGTGCTCGACCAGGCCCTGGTCGGGCGTGAGCTCCTTGCGCTGCTCGACGAACGCGACGTGGCGCCAGGTGTTCGCGCCGAGGTCGACGGTGTTGTCGTAGGAGTGGCCGGTGAAGCCCTGGATCGACTCGGGGATCCGGTTCCACTCCTTGCAGGCGACCTCGCAGGCCTTGCAGCCGATGCACAGGCTCGTGTCGGTGAAGAAGCCCATCCGCGGGCGCTCGTCGCCGCCGTAGGTGTGCACGGCGAAGCTCATGGCGCCACTCCGGCGCGGCGGCGGTACTCCTCGACGTACGCCAGCAGCGCGCGGCCGCGCGGTCGGCGCCCGGGCTGGATGTCGCAGGTCGCGACCTTGTACTCGGAGATGTGCACGTTGAGGTCGAGCACCAGCGGCAGCAGGTCGTTGGCCGAGTCGCCGGTGACGATCCCGCGCCGGCCGAAGTGGTAGGGCAGGCCGACCTGGTGGGCGGTGCGGCCCTCGACCGCGAGCGGCTGGATGCGGTCGGTGACCAGCACGCGCGCCTCGATCGCGGTGCGCGTCGTGACGATCGTCGCCCAGCCGCCGTGCTCCAGGCCGCGCTCCGCGGCGAGCTGCGGGCCGACCTCGCAGAACAGCTCGGGCTGCAGCTCGGCGAGATGCGGGACGCTGCGCGACATGCCGCCGGCCGTGTGGTGCTCGGTCAGCCGGTAGGTCGTCAGGACGTACGGGAAGACCTCGGCGCCGGGCTGCCCGGCGGACGGGTTGTACGGGTTCTCGGGCCGACGGCTCGTCTGGCGCGTCGGGTTTGAGTCCTGCGCGTACAGCGGATTCCGAAACGGCGACTCGTGCGGCTCGTAGTGCGTCGGCAGCGGTCCGTCGACGAGGCCGGTCGGCGCGTATACCCAGCCGAGGCCGTCCGGGTGCAGGATGAACGGCGCGTCGCCGCGGATCGCCGCCATCCCCGTCGCGTCGTCCTCGGAGGGCACGTAACCGGGCGCCTTGTCGGGCGGGAAGTCGACGGAGTCGCCGAGCGACTGCCACGTTCGGTCCTCCTCGCTCCACCACACGTAGCGCTTGCGCTCCGACCACGGCCGGCCCTCGGGGTCGGCCGACGCGCGGTTGTAGATGATGTGGCGGTTGGCCGGCCACGCCCAGCCCCACTCCGGCGCGATCCAGTTCTGCTCGGTGCGCGGCTTCTTGCGCGCGGTCTGGTTGACGCCGTCGGCGTAGATGCCGGCGTGGATCCAGGAGCCGCACGTCGTCGAGCCGTCCGCCTCGAGCTCCTGGTAGCGCGGCACGAACGTCCCGTCGGCCTTGCGCCCGTTGATCTCCTGCAGGACGGCCTCGGCGTCCGGCTCGTCCTGGGGGCCCTGCACCGGGTAGTTCCAGACGAGGTCGAGGATCGGGCGGTCCCGCGGGTCCGTCGAGCCGGCGAGCTTGGCGCGGATGCGCTGCATGAGCTGATGGGCGAACCACAGCTCCGAGCGTGCGTCGCCGGGCGGCTCAACGGCCTTGTGGTGCCATTGCAGCACGCGCTGGGTGTTCGTGAACGAGCCGTCCTTCTCAGTGTGCGCGGCGGCCGGCAGGAAGAAGACCTCGGTGCCGATGTCCTGCGGGCGGTGCTCGCCCGTCTCGGTCTGCGGCGTGTCGTACCAGAACGCGGCCGTCTCGATCTCGTTGGTGTCGCGCACGACGAGCCATTCGAGGTTGGCGAGCGCCTTGCGCTGAAGGCCGGAGTTCGCGGAGCCGACGACGGGGTTCTGGCCCATGACGATGAACCCCTTCGTCGAGCCCTCGAGCATCCGCTGCATCATCGCGTAGTGCGAGTGGTCGCCGTCGATCCGCGGCAGGTAGCCGAAGCAGAAG
>DASZOA010000146.1:0-2967 GCA_035551055.1 Solirubrobacteraceae bacterium | reverse complement strand
GCCACGACGGTTCCGCCGTGGACCACGAAGTACGTGAGGAACAGGACGTCGGGGAACTCGTGGCCGAGGTCCGGCGTGAGGCTGGCCTGCAGCGAGCCGGTCAGGCCCCAGAAGTACGTCAGCTCGACGAGCTGCGGCCGCGTCGTCCAGAGCGCCAGCACGGCGGTGAGCGCCGCCGCGTCGGACAGGTGCAGCGGCAGGTACAGCCGCGCCGTCCAGATGCCGCGAGCGGCCGCGACGGCGTGGTCGGTGAGATAGGCCGCCAGCACGGCGAGCGCGAGCGCGCGCGACGCCGGCACGACCCAGCCGCCGGGTCGCGCGCGCGGCAGCAGGGCCGCCGCCGCGGCCAGCGCGGCGATCGCGAGCAGCGCGCCGACGTGGTCGGTGGAGAGCAGCTCCACGCGCGCAGGCTTTCAGGCTTTCGCTGCGGGCCGGGGCGCCCGCTATCTTCGGCCCGATGCCCCACGACACGATCTCCTTCGCCCGCGGCGCGCCCTCGCTCGACATCGTCGACGTCGACGGCCTGCGCGACGCCGCGACGCGCGCCTTCACGAACGACCCCGGCGGCGCGACCGCCTACGGGACGAGCGTCGGCTACGTGCCGCTGCGCCGCTGGATCGCCGAGCAGCACGGCGTCGACGAGGCGCAGGTGCTCGTCACGAACGGCTCGATGCAGGCCGACGCGTTCCTGTTCGCGACCGGCGTGTCGGCCGGCGACGCGGTCGTCGTCGAGCGCCCGACCTACGACCGCACGCTGCTGAACCTGCGCTCGCTCGGCGCCGACGTGCGGACGGTCGCGCTGCAGGAGGACGGCATCGACGTCGAGGAGCTCCGCGCGCTGCTGGAGGGCGGCACCGCGCCGGTGCTCGCGCACATCATCCCGAACTTCCAGAACCCCGCCGGCTACACGCTGTCGCTCGACAAGCGCAGGGCGCTGCTCGGCCTCGCCGCCGAGCACGGCTTCACGATCTTCGAGGACGACCCGTACCGCCACATCCGCTTCAGCGGCGAGGAGCTGCCGATGATGCTCGACCTCGACGCGGGCGAGCACGTCGTCTACGCCTCGTCGTTCTCGAAGACCGTCTGCCCGGGCATCCGCGTCGGCTACCTCGTCGGCGCCGCCGACCGCATCGCGCAGATCGCCAAGCTGGCGACGAACACGTACATCTCGCCGAACATGGTCGCCCAGGCGATCGTCTACGAGTTCTGCGTCTCGGGCGCGATCGACGGCGCGATCGCGACCGTCAAGCGCGCGCTCGCCGAGCGCGTCGCGACGCTCGACGCGGCGCTGCAGGAGCATCTGCCCGACGCGCGCTACACGCCGCCCGAGGGCGGCTACTTCATGTGGGTCGAGCTGCCCGAGGGGACCGACGTCGCGGCGCTGTTCGCCGCCGCCGGCGAGCGCGGCGTGCAGTTCGTCAAGGGCACCGACTTCCTGCTCGAGGGCGGCGAGAACACCCTGCGCCTGGCCTACTCCGGCGTCGCCAACGACCGCATCGAGGAGGGCGTCAGGCGGCTGGCCGAGGCGTACCGGGCGGTCACGGGCGCCACCGCCGCGGCGTAGCCGATCAGAGCGTCGAGGGCGAACCGGCCGCGACGTCCTGGCCGCACGGGCCGCCGGCGCGCGCTCGCGAGGCGCCGCCGGCGAGCCCGAGCGCGATCGCGGCGGCGAGCAGCGCCAGCAGCACCGTCGCGCGGAAGCCCCCGGCCAGCGCGCCGGCGTCCGGCGAGCACCGACGCGTCGCCGCCGTTGCCGCCGAACGCGATCGCGCTGAGCAGCGCGAGCCCGAGCGCGCCGGTGGCGTCGCCCGAGTCGATGGCCAATCAGCTCGCCTTCCTGCAGGCCCACCTCAGCGATCCCGAGTTCCACGAGCTCGCGCTCGCCCACGCGATCGCCGTGCGCGACGAGATCGAGGGGATCGTGGAGGCGGCCCGGGGCCGCCGGCGAGCTGGCCGTCGACGACACCCGCCGCCTCGCCCAGGCCGTGCAGACGACCTACAACGGCGCGCTGATCACGTGGGGCATCTACCGCCGCGGCGCGCTGAAGACCTGGCTGCGGCGCGAGCTCGAGACCCTGCTGCCGCCCTATCGCGTCAGCTGACCGGCACGACGGCGCGGGGGCGGCTCCGAGCGAGGCAACGGCGAACTGCGACGGCGACGACGGCACATGCCGGCGCCGTACGCACCCCGCAGTGTCGGGCCGGTACGCGGGTTGCCGTCACCTCCGCGGCGGGTAGCCGCACGGGCCGTGCTCGTCATCTTCTCGAGCAGGCTCGGCTGCGGCGGCTCGCTGCTGCTGTCTGCGGTGCTGACGTTGATCCTCCTGCTGGCCCTGGGCGTCATCCGCCTCTAGCGGGGCGAGCGCGACCGGAGCGCCGACGCGCAGGGCCCGCGCCGCCTCAACTGGCGCGCAGCTCGCGCGACGCGGCGGTCAGCGTCTTGACGACGTACATCACCGACAGGGCGAAGAACAGCGCGCCGACCGCCGCCTTGATCTGATCGGACGCCAGCGGCGTGCGCTGCGCGAGCGGCTCAGCCACCGCGTCGCCCACCTTGCGGCGCCAGCCCTGCAGTCCTGCGGTTCCGATTCGGGTCGCCGATGCCATAGTTCCTCCTGCGTCGCTGTGAGGGTCAGGGTTCCCCGCCCGAGCGCATTTGATCGCCCGCATGCCGCCGCTTGCTCGCTCGCCGCAGGCTGGGAGAGTCGCGCCGGGACAGCGACCATCGCCAGACGCGAGGACACCCGCGCCAGCACCCTGCCGCTGCCTTCGCAGCGGCTGGCGGTGCCCGCCGACGTGCCGCGCATCTCAGAGATCGTGGCCTGCGGCGGATGGAGCAGGCGCAGCGAGCTCTACACCGGCTCCGGCGCGGCCGGCGACGACGGCCGTCTGCTCGACCCGGCGACCGAGCCCGCGCGCGTTCGCGCGATGTTCGCCCGCAGCGACTGGACGCGGCGCGGGCTCGGG
>DASZOA010000145.1:0-2223 GCA_035551055.1 Solirubrobacteraceae bacterium | reverse complement strand
TGCGCGCCTCGCTCGCTCCGAGCGTGCGCGAGGCCTCCAGCCACGAGCGGTCGACGGCGGCGAACGCGGCCTGCTCGCCGCGCTGGGGCCGGGCGGGATCGTCGGCCGCTCGATCGCCGACGCCGGCGTGCGGCTCGCGTTCGAGACGGCGGGCGTCGTCGTCGCGCTGACGTTCGTCGCGGCGCCGTTCTTCGTGCGCGGCGCGCAGGCCGCGTTCGCCGCCGTCGACCGCTCGTGGCTGGAGGCCTCGCGCACGCTCGGCGCGAGCGAGGCGCGCACGTTCGTGCGCGTCGCGATCCCGGCCGCGGCGCCGGGGATGCTCGCGGGCCTCGCGCTCGCCTGGGGCCGCGCCGTCGGCGAGTTCGGCGCGACGCTGATCTTCGCGGGCTCGTTTCGCGGCCGCACGCAGACGGCGCCGCTGGCGATCTACGAGCGCCTGGGCACCGACCTCGACGCGGCGCTGGCGCTGTCGGCCGTGCTCGTCGCGGTGGCCGCCGCGCTGCTGCTGTCGGCCAAGCTGGTCAGCGCCGGGGGGATCGCGCGTGCTGCGCGTTGACGTCCGCACGATGCTCGTCGGATTCGAGCTCGACGTCGCGCTCGAGGCGGCGGCCGGCAGCTGCGTGGCGCTCGCGGGCCCGTCGGGCGCAGGCAAGAGCACGCTGCTGCGGATCGCCGCGGGGCTGCTGCGCCCGCAGCACGGCAGCGTGACCTGCGACGGCGACGTCTGGCTCGACACGGCGAGCGGCCGCGAGCTGGCCCCCGAGCGGCGCGCCTGCGGCTACGTCTTCCAGGACTACGCGTTGTTCGGGCACATGAGCGCCTGGCAGAACGTCGCCTACGGGCTGCGCGGGATCGCGCGCCGCGAGCGCCGCCGCCGTGCCGAGGAGCTGCTCGAGCGCTTCGGCATCCGCCACCTCGCCGACGCACGGCCGCGCACGCTGTCCGGCGGCGAGCGCCAGCGCGTCGCGCTCGCGCGGGCGCTCGCGCCGCGGCCGCGCGCGCTACTGCTCGACGAGCCGCTGTCGGCGCTCGATGCGCGCACGCGCGCCCGCGCCTCGCGCGAGCTGGCGGCCGTGCTGCGCGACAGCGGCGTCCCGGCGCTGCTCGTCACGCACGACTTCAGCGAGGCGGCCGTGCTCGGCGACCGCGTCGCCGTCATCGACGGTGGGCGGATCGTGCAGCAGGGCAGCGCCGGCGAGCTCGCCGCCGCGCCCGCCTCGGCGTTCGTCGCCGACTTCACCGGCGCCGTCGTGCTGACCGGCGTCGCGCGCGAGGGGCGCGGCGGGATGACGCTCGTCGAGCTCGACGGCGGCGGCATGGTCACGAGCACCGACCGGCGCACCGGCCCGGTCGCGCTCAGCGTGCACCCGTGGGAGATCGCGCTGGAGCCGGCCGGCGCGCATGTCGAGGGCTCGGCGCAGAACCGCCTCGAGGCCGAGGTCGTCACGGTCACGCACATCGGAAATCGCGCGCGGGTCGGCCTCGCCGCGCCGCAGCCGCTCGTCGCCGAGATCACCGGCGCGGCGGTCGGCGGGCTCCACCTCGCCCCCGGCGCGCGCGTGACGGCGACGTGGAAGGCGACCGCGACGCGGCTCGTCAGCCTGTGAGGAGCTCGAGCGTCGCGGCGAAGCGCGTCCACTACCGGCGCCGCGACGAAGGACGCGTGCCATCCTCCCGGCGTGCCCCGCGCCATCGTCGCCCCCGCGCTGTGCCTGCTGCTCGCGCTCGCGGCGTGCGGGTCCGACGACAGCGCGGCCGAGGCGACGACCGCGGCGCCGACCGCGACCGCCACCCGCCCGACCGCCACCGCGACCGCGACGACCGAGCTGCGGGCGTCGTCGGCGCGCGGCGTCAAGCTGCTCGGGATCGGCCGGTTCGACGCGCCGCTCTATGTCACCGCTCCGCCCGGCGACCGGCGCCGGATCTTCGTCGTCGAGCAGGGCGGGACGATCCGCGTCGTGCGCGGCGGCAAGCGCCTGTCGCGCCCGTTCCTCGACCTGCGCTCGCGTGTCATCAGCGGCGGGGAGCAGGGCCTGTTGTCGCTGGCGTTCGCGCCCGACTACGAGCGGACGCGGCGCTTCTACGTCAACTACACCGATCGCGGCGGCACGCAGAGCGTCGTCGAGTTCCGCCGCTCCAAGCGCAGCCGCGACCGCGCGCTGACCCGCGGGCGGCTCGTGCTGCGCTACGACGACGAGGAGGCCAACCACAACGGCGGCCTCG
>DASZOA010000144.1:0-2097 GCA_035551055.1 Solirubrobacteraceae bacterium | reverse complement strand
CGTCATCGTGCTCGAGGACGCCGGCGGCAACGACGTCGCGGTGCACGCGAGCTTCCACCCCGAGCTCGAGGATCTCGGCGAGGGGGAGATCGCGGGCACGCCGGCGCAGATCGCGGCGCTCGAGCTGCTCGACGCGCTCGGTGCCGAGCCCGAGGACGAGTAGCGGCGCGGCGGTCACCCGCGGAGGCGGGGGTCGTAGACGAACCATCCACGGCGGCTGCGCGTGTGCGACCGCCGTCGGCGGGGAGTAGGGGGTGATGCACCCGACGATGAGACGTCCTGCACTCGCGCTGTTGCTGGTCTGCGCCGGCGCGCTCTGCGCCGTCGCCGTGGCGGCATGCGGCGAGGACGAAGAGGTGACGGCGAACCCCGACGAGGAGGTCCAGCTCCGGATCACCGACACCGCGCTGGATCCCGAGCGCGTCGAGGTCAACAGCGGCACGATCCGCTTCCGGATCGACAACGACGGCGCCGACACCCACCAGCTGGCCGTCGAGACACCCAACGGCGTCGAGGAGAGCGGCCGGATCCAGGCCGGGGACACCGGCAGCCTGACCGTCGAGCTCGACGAGGGCGAGTACACGATGTACGACCCGCTCGAGGACTACCGCGCGCAGGGGGTCGAGGGCGTCGTGGTGGTCGAGGGCGACACGGACACGGTCACCCAGCAGCAGACCGACACCGTCGTCGAGGAGGAGACCGACACGGTCGTCGAGCAGCAGACGGTGACGCGCGAGCGGACGGTGACGCAGCAGCGGACGCGGCCACAGCGGACGGCGACGCAGCCGTAACCGCGCGCGGGCGGCGGCGCGAGCTCGCGAGCGAGCACAAGGCGAGATCAGCGCCGGCCGACGGTCAGCCGTCGCAGCCGTCGCGGCAGTGCGCGTCGCCCAACGCTGCGAGCGGTTCCGAGCCGCAGGCGCAGCCCTCGCCGCGCCATGCCTCGAGGCCCTCGGTGACCGCGACGACGGCGATCAGCAGCCCGACGATCGGATCGAGCCACCAGCCGCCGAACGCCGCGTTGGCCAGCAGCCCGGCGAGCAGCGCGCCGGCGAGGTAGGCGCAGAGCATGTTCTGGCGACCCTCGCCCTTCGTCGCGGCCGAGCCGATCCGGTCGGCGATCCTCTGCTTGGCGAGGCCGAGATACGGCATGACGACCAGGCTCGACGCGCTGAGCGCGATGCCGAGCCAGCTGACCTGCGGGCGCGCGCCCTCGACGAGCGCCTGGATCGACTCGAAGCCGACATATGGGGCGAGGATGAAGAACTGGATCGCCACGAGCTTCTGCGCGCGCTGCTCGGCGACCTCGGAGAACATCCGGCCGGCCGAGAAGCGCCAGACGATGATCGCGCTCGCAAAGCCCTCGATCGCGGAGTCGATGCCGAAGCCGATCAGGGCCACCGAGCCGGCGAGGACGCCGGCGAGGATCGCGATCGCGCCCTCGACCGTCATGTACGCCAGGCTCGCCCAGGACAGCAGCTTCGCGCGCGCCGCCAGGCGCCGGTAGGCCGCGCGGTCGAGGGGCGTCTCGAGCGCCGGTGCCGCCGGCTGCAGCGCCGCGGACGTGCTCATCGCGCGGCCTGCGCCTCGCCGTGGGCCGCCGCGATCAGCGCGCGCCCGGCGCCGGTGACCGCGTACATCACCATCTTGCCCTCGCGGCGGCTGCGGACGACGCCCGCCGCGCGCAGCACGCGCAGATGATGGGAGACGAGGTTCTCGAGGCGCTCGCAGACCCAGGCGATGTCGCAGACGCACAGCTCGTCGGTCTGGGCGAGCGCCGTGGCGATCGTCAGGCGCGTGGGATCGCCAAGCGCCTTCGCGCGCTCCGCCGACCGACGCGCGAGCTCGTCGGGCAGGCGCGTCGCGCGCAGGGACTCGGCCTTGGGCAGGTCGAGACAGAGCAGCTCGCAGCGGTCGTCGCTCACTCGTGGCATCGTAGCGACGTCTCAACAGATGTTGAGGCGTCTCCGGTCGCCGTGGTTGTCCCGGTCAGCGGCGCGCGGCGGCCGAGCGACGCACGACGCGCCGGTCGTCGGGCAGGCGCACGGCGGCTCGCTGCGGCGGCGCGCGGTCGGTCTTCGTGATCGCCACGACGCC
>DASZOA010000143.1:0-5508 GCA_035551055.1 Solirubrobacteraceae bacterium | reverse complement strand
GGGCCATCGGACCGACCGGGGCATCTCGCCGCCGGCCGGTCCGATCATGGAGGCGGCGCCGGTCCATGGGCCGCCTTCACGACGCCTGCCCAACGCCGTGGGGCGACGGCAGGAGGGCACGCGGGCTCGCCGGACGCCAACGCGGGAATCCAAGCTGCCACGGCCATGCTGCAGCGAGCGCGGCGGCGGCGCACTGGCCGAACGGCTAGGAACGGCGCTCGCCGCAACGTTTCTCCACCCCCGGCGGCGGCGCGCCGCCGCTCGGTTGGGCGAGTGGCGCCGTGCGCTACGACGCAGCGGCCTGCTCCGCCGCCGGCGCGTGCTCGGCCAGGACCTCCTCGGTGTGCTCGCCGAGTCGCGGCGACCGCGTGGCCGGCAGCCGTCCGGACAGGCTGAACCGCAGCGGCGATGCGGGGGTGAGGTACGTCCCGACGGGGTGCTCGACCATCGAGAACATCGGATTGTCCTCCGAGCAGCGCGGGTCCTCCTCGACGAGCTGCTTGAACGTCTGGTACGGGCCCCAGGAGACGCCGGTGCCCGCGAACGCCGAGCGGATCTCGTCGAGCGTGCGCTCGGCGAACCACGGCACCAGCAGCTCGCGGATCAGCGTGCGCCCCTTGTAGCGGCCGCCCTCGCCGCGGAAGTCGTGCCCGGTCGCGGCCTCGACCGAGGCGAACAGCTCCTCGGTTCCGGTCGCCTCCTTGAGCGCCTGCCACTGGCGGCTGGTCAGCGCGACGACCATCACGCGCCGCCCGTCGGCGGTCGGGAAGTCGCCGCCGAACGCGCCGTAGAGGTAGTTGCCGTCGCGCGGCTGCTCGCGGCCCTCGAGCTGGACCTCCGCGATCCGCCCGAGGTGGCCGACCGTGGCGAACGCGACGTCGGACAGCGCGATCTCGACGAGCTGGCCCTCGCCGGTCGCGTCGCGGTGGCGCAGCGCGGCGAGCAGGCCGACGACGGCGAGCCCACCCATGATCGAGTCCCACGCCGGCATCAGGCTGTTGGTCGGGACGGCCGAGTCGCGCGGGCCCATCGCCTCGGGAAAGCCCGACGACGGGTTGACGGTGTAGTCGACCTCCGACGAGCCGTCGTGGTTGCCGGTCATGACGACCATGATCAGGTCCTCGCGGCGCTCGCGCAGCTTCTCGTAGCTCATCCATCCCCGCGCGGGGAAGTTCGTCAGGAAGATCCCGTTGCCCGGGCCGGGCAGCGTGATGAGCTGCGAGAGCCGCTCGCGTCCCTCCTCGGAGCGCAGGTCGACCTCGATCGAGCGCTTGCCCTTCTGCAGGCCCGACCAGAAGAGGCTGTCGCCGTTGCTCGACAGCGGCCAGCGCTTCCAGTCCAGGCCGCCGCCGGGGGCGTCGAAGCGGATCACGTCGGCGCCGAGCTGCGCCAGCGTCATGCCCGCCGTCGGCGCGGCGACGAACGCCGAGCCCTCGATCACGCGCAGCCCGTTGAGAATCCCCTCGCTCATGCCATCGCCCCCACGAGCCGCCAGTCCAACACCGCGTCCAGCGCGCCGTCGGCGCGCTGCGCCGACACCTCGATGCGCAACGTCACGAGGCCGCCGCCGTCGGGCAGCGCCTCGGTCTCCTCCAGGTGCACGGTGCTGCGCAGCACGTCGCCCTCGAACACCGGGGCGAGGTGGTCGCAGTGATGCCAGCCGATGATCGTCACGAGGTTGGGCAGCGCCTTGGTCAGCTGCGCGGCGGCGATGCCGATCGTGTGGCCGCCGTAGACGAGGCGCCGGCCGGAGTGGTGCGAGCCCGGATCGGTGTGCGCCGTGGCGATGTTCAGCGACACGCGCGCCAGCTCGGTCGCCGCGGTGACGCTGTCGCCGCCGTCGACCACCCACGTCGTCGGCGCGCTGACGTCGGTGAAGTGCCTGCCCGGCACCTCGTCGCGATAGGCGTCGAGGTCGATCCCGTCGAGCGTCGCGTGGAGCGCGTCGGGCGGCAGGTCGGCGGGGAACCGGTCGAGGTCGTCGGCGTGCGCCTGGGCGGCGTCGATGTCGCGGATCGGCAGCATCGCGCAGCGCCAGTAGTCGAGGATCTCGCGCTCCTCCTGGTCCTTCGTGACGATGTGCAGCACCGCGAGGCCGGTCGGCGCTCGGCCCTTCTTGATCGCGTTGCGCTTCAGCGCGACGATCTCGGTCGTCGTCCGCAGCGTGTCGCCGATCGCCGGCAGCCGGCGCAGCATGAGGCGGCGGTAGAAGAGGTTTCCGATCACGCGCTGGGTCGGCAGCGTCGACTGGCCGATCGAGACGTCGCAGACGAGCATCGGGTGCGCCAGGCGGCGCCCGGCGACGCGCTCGGACAGCGTCGCGTCGAGCGCCAGGCGCAGGCGGTCGCCGACGATCGACTGATGGAGCGCCGCGTGGCCCTCGTTGAGCGTCAGCGCCGGAGACTCGACGTAGAGGTCGCCGACCGACAGCTCCTCCCAGTAGGGCCCGCCGACGTGCGCGGGGTCGCTGGCGATCGTCGGCTGTGCGCTCATGCTGCGAGACCTCGTTCTCGATGGCGCCGCCGGCCTCGCTCGAGACGGGCCGGCCGCGGCGCCGGCGGTGGATGATGACCCGGGGCACGGCCGTCAGTGCGGCGCGACCGGCGACCGGAACGGCCGCAACGTACACGATTCGCGGAGGCGATCGCCGCCGTGGGGTGCGGGATAGAACGCGCGCACGCGGGGTTAGAGCGATCCCCATGAATCCCGCGCCGAGCGCGCGCCGCGGCGCTCCTCGAAGGTGACGACGTCGCCGGCGACGAGCGGCTCCTCGGGGTCGCTGACGCGGCGGCCGGCGACGGTCGCGGGGCCGCCGCCGGCGCCCGCGAGCGTGGCGGCGCGGATCGCGCCGCGTCCGCTCACGGCGACCAGCGGCGCCGGACGGGCGCGCGCCGCCTCGTACTGGGCGGCATCGTTGACGTTCGTCAGCGACTCGAGCGCGGGGTCGAGCGCGGCGACGGTGGGATCGGCGAGCAGGGCCGCCTCGTCGAGCGTGCGCACGCGGCAGCGCTCCAGCAGCGCCCGCGCGCTCAGCACGTCGGCTCGCAGCAGCTCCTCGACGCGGTGCGCGACCGTCACGCGGTACGCCGCGGCGAGCGGCTGGACGTGGCCGTGGGCGCGCGGCAGCGCGACGTCGTCGCCGTCGCGCAGCGCGGCCACGACGCAGCGCACGACCGCCGGGTGCAGCAGCGGCGCGTCGGCGCCGCAGACGAACGCGGCGTCCGCGCGCGCGCCGACCGCCGCCAGCCCCGCCGCCAACCCCTGCAGCGGGCTGCGGCCCGCGCGCTCGTCCTCGGCGAGCTCGATGTCGGGCGGCAGGGCCGGCAGCTCCTGGCCGGCTCCGCGCACGACGACGACCGGCCCGTCGACCGCCCGCCCGAGGATCCCGACCGTGCGGCGCAGCAGCGTCGACCCGTGCCACTCGAGCGTCGCCTTCGGCCGGCCCATCCGCGTCGAGCGGCCGCCGGCGAGGACGATGCCCGCGCTCGTCACGCGTCGAGCGCCCGCTCGAACGCCGCGAAGGTGCGCTCGTCGAACAGCCAGAAGCGCGCCTCCTGCACCTCCGGGTGGCGCTCGAGCGCCTCGCGCGTCGCGGAGATCGCGATCGCGGCCGCGTCGTCGAGCGGATAGCCGTAGGCGCCGGCCGAGATCGCCGGCAGCGCGACGTACGCGCAGCCGTGCTCGGCGGCGAGCTCGATGGCGCGCCGGTAGCAGCGCGCGAGCAGCTCGGCCTCGTCGCGGTCGCCGCCGTGCCAGACCGGGCCGACGGCGTGGATGACGTGCCTGGCCGGCAGCCGGCCCGCGCCCGTGATCTTCGCGTCGCCGGTCTCGCAGCCGCCGAGCGTGCGGCACTCCTCCAGCAGCTCGGGGCCCGCGGCGCGGTGGATCGCGCCGTCGACGCCCGACCCCCCGAGCAGGCTCGCGTTGGCGGCGTTGACGATCGCGTCGGCCTCGGCGTCGGTCGTGATGTCGCCGCGGTGCAGCGTGATGGCTCCCATGGCTCGTAGTCTGGCTGGGCGTGAGCGACGCCGCACAGAACCTCGAGCGCGCAGCCCCGCTGCCGCCGCGCGCGCTGGCGATCCGGGCCGGGGTGCCCGACCAGGCCGACGTCATCGCCTCCTACCGCGCGGTCGGCCGCGACTCGCGCACGACGATCCTCGAGCTGCTGGGCCCGTCGTGGTCGTTTCGCGGCAAGCGGGTGCTGGACTTCGGCTGCGGCTCGGGCAAGGTCATGCGCCACTTCCTGCCGGAGGCCGAGCAGTGCGAGCTGTGGGGCTGCGACATCGACGCGCGCTCGGTCGACTGGATCAACGCCGAGCTGCACCCGCCGCTCTACGCGTTCGCCAACGCCGAGGCGCCGCCGCTCGACCAGCCCTCGTCGTCCTTCGACCTCGTCTGGTCGGTGTCGGTCTTCACGCACCTGACCGATCACTGGGCCGGCTGGCTGGCCGAGCTTCACCGCCTGCTGCGGCCCGGCGGCCTGGCGATCATCTCGTTTCTCGGCGGGGCGATGTACGAGGTCTACAGCGACGAGCCGTGGGAGCCCGACCGCGTCGGGATGCTCGTGCTCGACCACGGCCAGGACTGGGAGCTCGGCGGCCCCACCGTCTTCCACTCGCCCTGGTGGCTGCGCGAGCACTGGGGCCGGGCGTTCGAGATCGTCGAGCTGCGCGAGGGCGTCGCGCCACGCGAGCACGGCCTCGTCCTGCTGCGCCGGCGCTCGGACGTCATCGTGACGCCGCAGCTGCTCGAGCGCATCGACGCGGCCCGCGAGCCGCGCGAGATCGACGCGCTGCGCCGGCAGGTCAAGCTGCTTCAGCGCGAGGCGAGCGCGCTGCGCGCGGCGCGTGACGCGCTGGCGCTCGCCGACGCGCGGCGGCTGCCGCGGCGGGTGGCGGGCCGGCTGGGGCAGATGCGGCGCGGAGACCGCTGAGACGCGTCGCGCGTCAGATCTGAGCCGGAGGCGGGGCGGCGGCGGTCCTGTCTAGCGCGGCTGGAGCGCCATACATTCGGGAGACGGGATTCATACAGAAGCTTGCCACGCCCCGCATCCCGGCGCTCGGCGGTATGAGGCTCGCTCGCTAACGCTAGCCGTGGTGGCCGAGCGCACCGCAGAATTGGAAGTTTCGCCAGCGCAGACGAGTTGATCGCCCGTATGGACCTCCTCATCGTGGGTGCGGGCGGGTTCGCCCGGGAGACCGCCGAAGCCGTGCACGCCGTCAACGCCGTGCGCCGGACGTGGCGCCTGCGCGGCTTCCTGGACGACAACCCGGCGCTACACGGCGCGATGGTCGGGGGGCTGCCCGTGCTCGGCTCATCCGAGCTCGTCCACGAGCATCCGGACGCCGCTGTGCTGATCTGCACCGCTCGGCCCGACAACTACGTCAGCCGCCGGCGGATCGCGGCGAGGCTGGACCTCGCGGAGGAGCGCTACGCGACGATCATCCATCCGACGGCGACGGTCGGGCGCACGTGCAGCGTCGGACACGGATCGGTGCTGCTCGCCCA
>DASZOA010000142.1:0-2638 GCA_035551055.1 Solirubrobacteraceae bacterium | reverse complement strand
GCGTCGCAGCGTCACCGTCGGCTGCCCCTCTCAGATGAAGGTCGCGGGACTGCAGGCGCCCGAGCAACGCCTCCCGCTGAGCTACGGGCTCTCGCCGGGCACGATCATCGGTAACTCGACGCGCGCCCGGATCGACTTCAGCGGCGCGTCGCTCTCGCGCTCCTACGACGTGACGGTCGGCGTGCTCTGCCGCCGCGCCGATGCCAGCGGCTCGATCGACGGCGACCCACGCCTGCCCCAGGGCGGTGAACGGCCGGGCCGCGTGTGCGCGCGCAGCGCGTACCTCTACCGCTCGCCCAGGCGCCTGTTCGTCGGCACCGTCTTCCGCGGCCAGCCGCTCGCCATCCAGCGTCGCAGCGCCTCCGGGCGCTGGGTGCGCGTCGTCACCGACACGCGCAACGCCGGCTGGCTGAAGATGAGCGCGCTCTGCCGCTGAACGCGACACCGAACGCGAAATCCAGCGGTGCAACGCAGAACGCGCCCACGTCCGTCGCCGTCGCTCCGCGGCCGGGTCGCGAGGTCGTGGCGAATATGCAGCGCCGTCCGCAGCAGATTCGACACGACGCCGACCCGTCGGCGGTCGCGCTGCGGCCGGCACGCGCCGCGTCAGTTGCGTGCACGCGGACCGACGAGACACGGGATCCGCCGCGACGGCGACATGGCTGCTCCTCGGCGGAAGGATCCGGCGTCCAGCGCTTCCCCGGCCGCCGCCGCCGATGAGCGCTTCGTCGCGCCGGCTCACCGCCGGCGGCGCAGCACGCGCCGGTCGTCGGGCAGGCGCCGCGTGTAGCGCGCCGCGTCGAGATGCTCGAGCAGGGCCTGGGCGTACTTGCGCGACGTCCCGAGCTCGTCGCGCAGCCGCGCGAGCGTCACCGCCCCCTCGCTGGCGATGATCGCGTGGGCGCGATCGGCGACGACCGCGATCGCGTCGCGGTGCGCGTAGAGGTCACGGCCGATCCGGACGGCGACGCCCGCCTGGATCAGCGCGGGCAGATGCGCCACGGCGGCGCCCAGCTGCGAGCGCGAGAGCGGCTCGTGGCCGGCCGCGAGCAGCTGCTCTGCGAGCTCGGTCGCGCCAGGCTCGAGCGCCGGCGCCGCCGGCGCCGACGGCGCCGCCCGCGCTGGCGGGGCCGCATCGGCCGCCGGCCCGGCCCGTGCGGCGGCTGCGGGCGGCGCTGCCGGCGAAGGCTCCGACTCACCGCGCCGTAGCCGCTCGAGGTGCGCCAGCACGTCGGGGCGGCGACCGTGCCGGCGGGCCCGCGGATCGAGCACGGTGCCGCCGCCGAGCGTGTCGGGCGGCGCGACCGAGCGCACGACGAGCCGGTCGCCCGCGGCCGCGAGCAGCGGTGCCTCGAGGCGCACCTGCCACAGCCCGGCGCCGAGCGCCGCCAACCGCGCCGGCACCGCCCGCGTGGCGTGATGCGCCATGACGCGCCGGCCGTGCAGATCGTCGCGAAGGTCCAGCGCCGCGTCGATGACCTGCGCCGGCGCCAGCGCCGCCGCCGGATCGGCGAGCGCATCGCCGCGGGCCACGTCGCGCAGGGCGATCCCGGCGACGTTGACCGCCACGCGCTGCCCCGCGTGCGCCCGCTCGACCGGCTGCCCGTGCACGTGCAGCGCCCGCACCCGGACGCGCCGTCGTCCGGGCAGCAGGGCGAGGGTCTGGCCCGCCGTCACGGCGCCCGACCACAGCGTCCCCGTGACGACCGTGCCGGCGCCGTGGATCGTGAACGCACGGTCGATGTGCAGCACCGCCGCGCCCTCCCGGCGGCCTTCGCCGCGCGGCGTCACACGCTCCGCGACGCGTTCCAGCGCCGCCGCGACGGCCGCCACGCCGTCGCCCGTGCGCGCCGAGCAGGCCACGACCTCGGCGCCGGGGAGCAGCTCGGCGGCTTCGGCGGCGGCTCGCCGCGGCGACGCGCGGTCGCACTTGGTGACCGCGACGGCGCCCTGCTCGATCCCCAGTGCCGCGAGCACCGCCGCGTGCTCGCGCGTCTGCGGCATCACGCCATCGTCGGCGGCGACCACCATCAAGAACAGGTCGATCCCGGTCGCGCCCGCCACCATCGTCCGCACGAAGCGCTCGTGGCCCGGCACGTCGACGACCGAGACATGCCGCCCGCCGGGCAGCAGCAGGGGCGCGAACCCGAGCTCGATCGACATGCCGCGCGCCTTCTCCTGGGGCAGGCGGTCGGTGTCCACGCCGGTCAGGGCGCGCACGAGCGCCGTCTTGCCGTGGTCGATGTGGCCGGCGGTCCCGAGCGTCAGGGCCGCCTGTTCTAGTGCAGCCAAGCTCACGGCGATGCGGCGCGCACCGCGCGCGCCACCTCACGCGCCTCGTCGTCGGTCAGCGTGCGCGGGTCGAGCAGCAGCCGGCCGTCGTGGATCCGGCCCACGACCGCCGGATCGCCGGCCCGCAGGGCCGCGGCGAGCGCGGTCGCGCCGGCCGGGCCGGGCTCGAGCGCGACCGCCGGCCCCGGCAGCTCGAGCAGCGGCAGCGCGCCGCCGCCGACGCGCGCCGTCGACGCGACGACGTCGCCGCCGGTCGCGGCCGCGAGCTCGTCTGCGCGCCTGCGAAGCGTCGCCTCGTCGGCGTCGAGCATCGCGAGCACCGGCCGCGCGCGGCGCGCCGCCGCCG
>DASZOA010000141.1:0-9921 GCA_035551055.1 Solirubrobacteraceae bacterium | reverse complement strand
TCGACCAGCAGATCTGCGACCGGTCCGGGCAGGACGCGCGGATGCCCACCCAGCCAGATGCCCAGGACGAGGACGACGAGGACCGAGGCAAGCACGAATAGCCACCGGTGCCGCGCCGGGCTCGCCGGGTCGGGACGGGTGCGTGCGGTGCCTCGACTCCTAGCGGGCAGCGGACGCACGAGCGCCGGCGGGCGAGACGAGCGCCACGAGCAGTCCGACGGCGGCGAGCGCGGCGTGGAGGACGTTGTCGGCGACGTTCGTCGGGATCACCCCCACGACGTCGTTGCCGTCGATGAAGCCGATCGCAACGACGCCGGCGTAGACCAACGCGGACACGAGCGCGATCGCCTTGGCTGACCCACGCGTGGCGGCGCCGAGCAGCAGGACGAGCCCGGTGACGAGATGGACGATGTTGTGCCAGCCGTTGACCTCGAAGAGGCCCAGGAACAGATCGCCGTTGATGAGCTCGCCGTCGTCGAGGTCCAACGCGAGCGTCGCCTCGTCGAAGCTCGAGTTCACCAGGAAGCCGAGCCCGCCGACCGCCAGCAGGCCGAGGCCGACCAGCAGGCAGAACCACTGCGCGGCGGTGGGCGACGACCTGCCGCTATCGGCGCGGCGCGCGCCCGTGGATGGGTCGTCTCGGGCCATCGGAGCTCCTCCTGCTTTGGGGCGGACAAGAACTGCATATCCGCTCGCCGCGTCTTCCCCGCGCGGCGGTTCGCCGCCTGACACCCGCCACGGCAGCACCGGCGAGAGGCCCGCTCGCCGCAGCTCGGCGAGAGCCCATGCGTGCGGGGGGCGCGCCTCGTAGTCCTGCGCCTGCGCGCCGCGGACCTGGCGCGTCGACGGGTCATTGCGTTGACAGCGGCGCCGGGCCGACGTCGCGTCGCGGAGACAACCATGACCTGACGAGGCGCCGCGAGGCGCCAGGACAACGACGGAAGGAGCGCCGACATGATCACCGGCGACGAACTGCGGCAATGGCCCGGTCGCGAGGTCTACGACGAGGGCCACGAGAAGATCGGCGAGATCTCCGCGATCTATGTCGACACCGCGACGGGCGAGCCCGAGTGGCTGGCCGTGAAGACGGGCCTCTTCGGGATGAAGCTCTCCTTCGTGCCGATCGCCGGCGCGTCGGAGATGGAGGACCACGTGATGGTTCCCCACACGAAGGACGAGGTGAAGGACGCGCCGAACGTCGAGGCCGACGGCGAGCTGAGCGAGGAGGAGGAGCGCCGCCTGTACGAGCACTACGGCGTGGAGTGGGGCAACTACCCCGCCGAGCCCGTCGCTCGTGGCACCTCGGGCCCGGACACCGACCGGGCGATGACCCGGTCCGAGGAGGAGATCGCCGTCGGCACGCGCCGGCGCGAGACGGGGCGGGCGCGGCTGCGCAAGTACGTCGTCACCGAGGAGGTCGAGCAACGTGTTCCGGTATCGCGCGAGGAGGTCCGGGTCGAGCGCGAGCCCGTCACCGACGCCAACGTCGACGAGGCCGTCGAGGGACCCCCGCTGAAGGAGGACGAGCACGAGGTGACGCTCTACGCGGAGGAGCCGGTCGTCGAAAAGCGCGTCGTGCCGAAGGAGCGCGTCCGGCTGGCCAAGGAGCAGGAAGTCGACGAGGAGACCGTCGCCGACGAGGTCCGCAGGGAGGAGATCGAGGCCGAGGGCGACGTCGGCCGCTGAGCCCGCCGACGGCGGCGCGGACGACAGGCCGGCGCCGAGCCCGCGCACGAGCGCGGCGAGCACTGCGCGACCGCGCTGCTCGCCGCCTCGGCGCCAGCTCCTCGTCGGTTGAGCGCGATCTCCGCCGGCGGCGCTCTTGACGCTGTCGAGCAGCTCAGGCTCGACGATCGCGCACGTGGCGATCCTGCGCTCGCTGATCGGCCCGCTCCCACGCGGCTGTGCGCTCGGCTACACGTGCCCATGCCGACGTGTCGGCAAGCAGGGGCAGTTCGCCCAGTCGCTCACTCCAGGCCCCACATGCGACGGTCCGCATCGCGCAGCAGCTCCAGATCGACGCCCTCGCCGGCGGCGAGGCGACGCACGAGCGCCAGACCGCGGTCGATCTCGTCGTTCTCCGGCTGCGCTTCGCGCTCGACCTTGTCGCGGTACTCGTTCAGCGCGCGGCGGAAGTGCTCCTGCTGCGAGATGCGCGTCCGATACGCGAGCTCGCGGAACCACTCGGCGGTCTCCTCCGGGATGATCACCGGCCGCTGAGCCATCCCGTCGGGCAGCTTCGGCATCGTTACCTGCCTTCCTGCGTCCGGTTGACACTATGCCCGGCTCTTGCCACCCCGGGCGTCAATCCCCCAGCTCGAGCACGGCGAGGAAGGCCTCCTGGGGCACTTCGACGCGGCCGACCTGCTTCATCCGGCGCTTGCCCTCCTTCTGCTTCTCGAGCAGCTTGCGCTTGCGCGAGACGTCGCCGCCGTAGCACTTGGCGATGACGTCCTTGCGGTAGGCCTTGACGGTCTCGCGCGCGACGATGTTGGCGCCGATCGCCGCCTGGATCGGGACGTCGTACTGCTGGCGCGGGATCCTCGCCTTGAGCTTCTCGGTCAGCGAGCGCCCGACCTCGTAGGCCTTGTCGCGGTGCACGATCATCGACAGCGCGTCGACCTGCTCGCCGGCGAGCAGGATGTCGAGCTTGACCATGTTCGAGGCCTGCATCCCCTTCAGCTCGTAGTCCAGCGAGGCATAGCCGCGCGTGCGGGACTTCAGCGCGTCGAAGAAGTCGATCACGATCTCCGCCAGCGGCAGGTCGTACTGCAGCTGCACCCGCTCGGCGGACAGGTAGTGCATCCCCCGATGCGTTCCGCGGCGCTCCTGGCAGAGCTCCATGATCGGGCCGATGTACTCCTTGGGCGCGAGGATCGAGGCCGCGATCATCGGCTCGCGGACCTCGGCGATCCGGCCGGGGTCGGGGAAGTCCGACGGGATGTGCACCTCGACCTCCGAGCCGTCGGTGAGGGTGACCTCGAAGCGCACCGACGGCATCGTCGCCATGAGCTCGATGTCGTACTCGCGCTCGAGGCGCTCGCGCACGATGTCCATGTGCAGCAGGCCGAGGAACCCGCAGCGAAAGCCGAACCCGAGCGCCTCGGACACCTCGGGCTCCCACGACAGCGCGGCGTCGTTGAGCGTGAGCTTCTCCAGCGCGTCGCGCAGGTCGGGGTACTCGTCGGAGTCGATCGGAAACAGGCCGCAGAAGACGACCGGCTGGACGTCGCGATAGCCGGGCAGCGGCTCGGAGGCCGGATCGGCCTTCGTCGTCAGCGTGTCGCCGACGGCGAGCGCCGAGACCTCCTTGATGCCGGTGATGACGAACCCGACCTCGCCGGCCGCGAGCTGGTCGGTCGCGACCATCGCCGGCGTGAAGAAGCCGATGTCGTCGATGTCGGCGACGGTGTCGCCGGCCATCGACCGGATGACGTCGCCCTTGCGGAAGGTGCCGTCGACGACGCGGATGTAGGCGATGACGCCGCGGTACTGGTCGAACTGGGAGTCGAAGATCAGCGCGCGCGGCGGCGCCTGCGGGTCGCCCGAGGGCGGCGGCACGCGCTCGACGAGCTGCTCGAGCACCTCGGCGACGCCCTCGCCGGTCTTGCCCGAGATCCGCAGGATCTCGTCGCCGGGCTCGCCGAGCAGGTCGGCGACCTCCGCGGCGACCCGCTCGGGCTCGGCGCCGGGCAGGTCGATCTTGTTGAGCACCGGGATCAGCTCGAGCCCGGTGTCGACCGCGAGGTACGCGTTGGCGACCGTCTGCGCCTCGACGCCCTGCGAGGCGTCGACGACCAGCAGCGCGCCCTCGCAGGCGGCGAGCGAGCGGCTGACCTCGTACGTGAAGTCGACGTGGCCCGGGGTGTCGATCAGGTGCAGCTGGTAGGTCTCGCCGTCGCGCGCCTCGTACAGGACGCGCACCGCCTGAGCCTTGATCGTGATGCCGCGCTCGCGCTCGAGGTCCATCGAGTCGAGCACCTGCGCGCGCATCGAGCGCTCGTCGACGGTCCTGGTCATCTCGAGGATGCGATCGGCGAGCGTCGACTTGCCGTGGTCGATGTGGGCGATGATCGAGAAGTTGCGGATGTGGGCCTGGTCTGCCACCCGCTAGAGGTTAGGGTGGCGCCGCCGGCGCTTCGCCCGCGGCACCGATTCAGCTCACCAAGCGATCGGCCGGTCGCGCCCGCGTCGATCGACCGCTCCGCGGAGAGCGACGCGCCTGATCAGAGGGCGTCGACGTTCAGCAGCGTCTCCTTGGTGCCGTCGGGGTCGTCGACGGCGTTCCAGTCGAGGTTGCCCGCGCCCTGAAGCGCGCTCTTGACCTGACTCGGGGTGGCCGACGGGTTCGCGCTCTTGTACAGGGCGGCGGCGCCGGCCGCGTGCGGCGAGGCCATCGAGGTTCCGCTGATCGTGTTGTAGGCGCCGCCCTTCCAGGTCGACAGGATGCAGACGCCCGGGGCGATGAGGTCGATCGCGCTGCCGAAGTTCGAGAAGTCGGCGAACGTGTCGTCGACGTCGCTGCGGCAGGTCGGCGCAGCGCCGCCGCCGGCGAGGCCGTTGAAGTCGGCCAGCGCGGAGACCGTCATGACCTCGGGGTACGAGGCGGGCACGTAGTCCTTCGAGTCGGCGCTCGAGTTGCCGGCGGCGACGGCGTACGTCACGCCGGCGGCGGTCGACTTGCAGATCGCTTGGCGCAGGCCGCCGTCGGTGCAGCTGCCGGCGCCGCCGCCGCCGCCGAGGCTCATGTTCGCGACGTCGATCGTCGAGGCGTTGGCGGTCACCCAGTCGATGCCGCAGATCACGCTCGACCAGCTGCCGCTGCCGGCGTTGTTGAGCACGCGGACCGCCCACAGGCGCGCCCCCGGCGCGACGCCCACGACGCCGCTGGCGTCGTCCTTGGCGGCCGCCGTACCGGCGACGTGCGTGCCGTGCCCGTTGCCGTCGTCGTAGCTGCGGCCGGTCGAGCAGTTGCGGCCGCCGCGGACGTCGAGGTCCGGATGGTCGACGTCGATTCCGGTATCGATGATCGCGACGTCGACGCCGACGGCGCCGCTGCCGTTGCCGGACGCCGTCGCGCTCAGCTCGCCGTCGATGCGGTTGATGCCGGTGGGCAGCGTCTGCGCCGCGATGGAGACGGTCTGGTCGACGACGACGGACTGCACGCGCGGGTCGGCGGCGATGCGCCGGGCGGCGGTCTCCGACATGCGCGCGGCGTAGCCCCGCAGTGCGTGGCGATAGACGTGCTCGACCGAGGCGCCCTCGCGACGGGCGTGCTCGGCGGCCACCGACCCGGGATCGCCGGAGCTCAGCGTGACGATGTAGGAGCCGGCGATCGGCGCCGCCACGGCGGGCGATGGCGCCGCGGTCACAGCCGCGACCGCCGACAACACGAGAACAGCAGCGAGATGACGCGACCGTCGGAGCATGAAACGCGATCCCTCCGTACGTGGCACGAGTGGGCGGGGTAGAGCGGGCTTGTCAGCGGTGAACCGGTTCAACCGGGTAGCGGGTTGATGGCAACCGGTGCGAGGTAACCGTAACCGGTGTGTCAACCGCAGCTACTCGCCGTGCCGCAGGCGCGCCAGCACGAGCGCGCGGATCTGCTCGGCCTCGGGCACGCGCTGGACGAGCACGACGGCGGCGTAGGCGGCCAGGCCGGCCGCCAGCCCGCCGCCGACCGACGCGAGCTGCGCCGGCAGCGAGCGCCCGAGCGCCTCGTCGAGGCCCAGCCAGACCGGGTACGCCACGACGGCCAGCGCGCCGGCCGCGAGCAGCATCCGCGCGACCGCCCGCAGCGTCTCGACGCCCTCCAGCCGGCCGCCGAGCTCGCGGCGCAGGTAGTACGCCTGCCCGGCGGTCATCGCGGCGCTCGCGACCGCGGTGGCGACGACGATCCCGGCGACCCCGTACGGGCCGACGAGCGCGAGCGCGACGAGCAGGTTGACGACGAGCGTCGCGGCGCCCAGGCCGGTCGGCAGCCACGGCCGCTGCAGCGAGAAGAACGTCCGCGTGAGCAGCAGGTTGACGCCGGCGAACGGCAGGCTGAAGGAGAACCAGAACAGCGCCTCGGCGACGAGGTCGGTCGAGTCGGGACCGAACGCGCCGCGCTCGTAGACCAGGCGCGTGATCGGCTCCGCGAGCACGAGCGTGCAGGCGGCGGCCGGGATCAGCAGCAGGAAGATCTGGCGGGTGCCGGTGCCCGTCAGCCGGCGCAGCCCGTCGACGTCGCGTCGCGTCGCCAGCCGCGCGAGCGCCGGGAACAGCACGGTCGCGACCGCGACGCTGAACATCCCCTGCGGCAGCATGTACAGGCGGAAGGCGGCGTCGATCGCGCGCGGCACGGCCTCGGAGACCGTCGAGCCGAGGGTGGCGTTGATGAACAGGTTGAAGTTGATCAGCCCGAGGCTCAGCGTGATCGGCAGCATGAGCGCGAGCACCTGGCGCACGCGCGGGTCGCGCAGCGAGATCCCCCGCCACTCGAAGGCGAAGTCCAGCCGCCGCAGGACCGGCACGGCCATCGCCAGCTGCACGAACGTGCCCGCGAGGACGCCGATCGCGTAGGCGTAGAGCTGCTCGGGGCCGTCGAACGCCGGCCGCAGCGCGACGAGCAGGCCGATGATCACGAGGTTCCAGACGAGCGGCGCGAGCGCCGGGACCGTGAAGTGGTCGTAGGCGTTGAGGATTCCGACGAGCAGCCCGTTGAGGCCGAGCAGCAGGACGATCGGGAACAGCACCTGCGACAGGCCGACCATGAGCGCGTCGAGCTCGGCGCTGAAGTCGTCGCCGGTCAACGGCGGCATGACCCACGGCGCGACGAGCACGAAGAACACGCTGACCGTCGTCAGCGCCGCGGCGATCAGCACGACGAACGTCGACGCCAGGCGGTAGGCATCGCGCCGGCTGCCCTTCTCCAGCAACTCGGTGAAGACCGGCACGAAGGCCGCGCTCAGTGCGGCGTCGGCGAACAGGCTGCGCACGAGGTTGGGCACCTGGAAGGCGACCGTGAACGCCGAGAAGGCGCCGCTCGTGCCGAAGAAGCTCGACGCGACGACCTCGCGTGCCAGCCCGGCGATCCGCGACAGCCCCGTCAGGAACGAGAAGATCGCCGTGTTGCGGGCGATCCGCCCGGCCTTTGAGGGCGCTGACGCCGCCATCGAGTGCGCTACTCTAGGGACCGCCGCGGTCCTCTCCGCGGCGCTTTGACGCCATGGCCAACATCCACTCCCAGAAGAAGCGGATCCTGCGCGCCGAGCGCGAGCGGCTGGAGAACCGCCACTACACGTCGGCCGTGCGCACGTACTTCCGCCGCCTGGAGGCCGCGGTCGCCTCGGGCGACGACGAGCGCGCCGACAGCGAGCACCGCGAGCTCGTCAGCCGGATCGACAAGGCGGTCAAGCGCGGTGCGCTGCACCGCAACACCGGCGCCCGCAAGAAGGCCCGCGCCGCCCGCGTGCGCCGCGGCGCCGCCGACGCCTGAGCGCCGGGGCGCGCGCCGTCACCCGGCGCGCTCGGCGCTGTGCAGCCCGCCGCGCGCCCACAGCGACGCCAGCGCGAACAGCCCCGCCGCGGACGCCGCCGCGATTGCGACCTTCTCGGGCTCGCCGGCGAGGAAGCCGCGCGCGGCCTCCAGCCACGCGGTGGCCGGGTTGAAGCGCGCGATCTCGTGCACCCAGCCGACGACGAGGTCCAGCGGTACGAAGACCGGCGCGAGGAACAGCAGCATGAAGACCGGCATCTGCATGGCCGGTCCGGCCTGCATCGAGCGCAGTCGCATCGCGATCCCGGCGGCCCACAGCGTCGAGGTCGCGCTGACGCCGAGCGCGAGCGCGAGCAGCGCGGCGAGGTCGCCGATCGAGCCGTCGACGCGCATCCCGGCGACCAGCCCGGCGACGAACACGATCGCCAGCACGAACGCCGCCCGCGTCATCGCGGCGATCGCGTAGCCGATCACGATCCCGCCGCGGTTGGGCGCGGCGAGCAGCAGCCGCCGCGCGAAGCCGTACTCGAAGTCGTTGGCGATCGCAAAGCCGGTGAACACGCCGCCGAAGGCGGCGGCCTGGATGCAGATGAAGCCGAACTGAAACGACGTGTAGCCGGCTGCGTAGTCGAAGTCCGGCGCCCGCTGCACGGCCGACAGCCCGCCCGCGAAGGCGGTGAAGAAGAACAGCGGAAACAGCACGGTGGGCAGCAGGATCGCCGGGTTGCGAACGGCGTTGGCCAGCGCCCGCCAGGCCACCGCGAGCGCGACCGAGCGCGTGCGGGCGAGCGAGGCGCTCACGTCCGCACCAGCCGCGTGCGCAGCGCCCGCGCGCTGAGCCCGAGGAACAGCGCGGTCGCCGCGGCGGCGATCGCGAACGCGCTCGCCAGCGCGCTGCCGTCCCAGCCCGTGATCACGAGGCTGCGCAGTCCCTCGACCATGTACGAGACAGGGTTGTACGTCGCGATCGTGGCGAACCAGTCGTGTGCGATGAGATCGCGCGGAAAGAAGGCCGAGCTGAGGAACAGCAGCACGAAGAACAGCGGAAAGAAGCCCTGCACCGCCTCGCCGGTGCCGGTGCGCAGCGCGACGAACGTGCCGAAGCACGCGAACGCGATCGAGATCGCGATCGCCAGGACGAGCAGCACGAGGGCGCCGGCTGCCCCGCTGGCGATCCCCGCGCCGAACGCCAGGCCGACGAAGAGGTACACGAGCGCGCTCAGGACGCCGGTGAACAACGCGCCGCCGAGCTGGCCGGCGAGCAGCGCCGCGCCCGACATCGGCGTCATCGCGAGCCGTTCGAGGAAGCCGTCCTGGATGTCGCGGGCGAGATCCTGGCCGCCGTTCAGCGCGGCGAACAGGGCGCCCTGGATGAACGGGATCGCCAGCGCGAAGTCGAGGTAGCTGCCGGTCGGAAAGCCGGGCAGCCTCGTGGCGGCGTCGAGGCCGGACGTGTTGACCGCCAGCAGGGTGAGCGGGAAGGCGATCGGGAAGACGAGCTGCGCCGGGTTGCGCAGCGTGCGCCGGACGGCCCGGCCGGCGAGCAGGCCGACCTGCGAGGGCAGTGCGCTGTGGGTGAGCGCCGTCATCGCCGCGGGCGACCGACGGCGGGACGCCCGCTCGCTCGGCTCTCAGGTCGCCTTCGGCTCACGCGGCGGCCGGCTCGCGGGGCGGCGGCTGCGGCGACGGCTCCTCGTGCGGCGCGTCCGCCGCCCCCTCGAGGCTGCGCCCGGTCTTGGCGAGGAAGACGTCGTCGAGCGTCGGCTCGTGCAGCGCCAGGTTGGCGACCGCGATGTCAGCCGCGTCGAGCGCCCGGACGATGTCGGCGAGCTGATCGGGACCGGAGTCCAGCCGCACGGCGATCGAGCCGGGGCGGCGGGCCGCCACCGGCTCGCCGAACGGCGCGAGCGCGCGGCGCGCGGCCGAGCAGTCATCGCCGTCGCGCGGGACGATCTCGACCGTGGGATTGGCGACCTGCGCCTTGAGCGCCGCCGGCGTGCCCTCGGCGACGATCCTGCCGCGATCGATGATCCCGACGCGATTGGCCAGGACGTCGGCCTCCTCGAGGTACTGCGTCGTCAGGAAGACGGTCGTTCCCTCCTCGCGCGCGAGGCGCTCGACCTCGTCCCACAGCGCGGTGCGCGACTGCACGTCGAGGCCCGTCGTCGGCTCGTCGAGAAAGAGGATGCGCGGCTTGTGCAGGAGCGCCAGCGCGAGGTCCAGGCGGCGCTTCATCCCGCCCGAGTAGGTCGAGGACTTGCGGTCGGCGGCCTCGCTGAGTCCGACGCGCTCGAGCAGATCGTCGCCGCGCCTGGCGCGGTCGCGCCGCGGGATGCCCTGCAGCCCGCCCTGCAGGCGCATGTGCTCGCGGCCGGTCAGCATCGGGTCCAGCGCCACCTCCTGCAGCGCGACGCCGATCGCGGCGCGAACCTTGGCGCCCT
>DASZOA010000140.1:0-3507 GCA_035551055.1 Solirubrobacteraceae bacterium | reverse complement strand
GCAGGCTGCACGCGGCGTAGATGGTGCGGTCCGCGATCGTCCGCGTCGCCTGAGCGGATGGAACCCGCCGAGGACGCCCGGCAGGCAGCGCCGCGAGGCGCGGCGAAGTACACCCGGGTCGCCACGGAGGAGGGGCGTCCGGCCTGCTGTCCGAAGTATCACCAGGCGATCGAGCTCATCGGGCGACGGTGGACCGGCGCGATCGTCAGCGTCCTGCTCCGCCGCGGAGCGCTGCGCTTCTGCGAGATCGCCGAGGCCGTCCCCGAGCTGTCCGACCGCCTGCTGTCCGAGCGCATGAAGGAGCTCGAGCGCCACGGGGTGGTCGTGCGCACCGAGCGTCCCGGCCGACCCGTGCGCGTCGAGTACGAGCTGACCGAGATGGGCCGCGCGCTGGCGCCGGCGGTCTACGAGCTCGAGCGCTGGGCACGCCGCTGGCTCGCGTAGGGCGGCGACGTGGCGCGGGCGGCGGCACGGCCGCGACGCGCTGCAGGCGGAAGACATCGGCATCGACGCTACCGGCGGCGCGATCAACCATCTAGGCTCCGGCGTATGAGCGACGATCGCCCCCAGACGCCCGACGACGTGAAGACGATCGTCGGCGAGCGCGACATCCGCTTCATCCGGATGTGGTTCACCGACATCGTCGGCCAGTTGAAGTCGTTCTCGATCAACCGCGACGACCTCGACGACGCGTTCGAGGGAGGCATGGGCTTCGACGGCTCCTCGATCACCGGCTTCAACGCCATCGAGGAGTCCGACATGGTGGCCATGCCGGATCCTTCGACGTTCGCGATCCTGCCGTGGCGGCCCGACGAGCAGGGCGTCGGGCGCCTGTTCTGCGATGTGCTCACGCCCGAGCGGACGCCGTACCAGGGCGACCCGCGCCACGTGCTGCGCCGCGCGCTGGAGCGCGCCGCCTCGATGGGCTTCGACACGTTCAACGTCGGCCCCGAGCTCGAGTACTACCTGTTCAAGGACGCCGACGGCACCGAGGTGCTCGACGAGGGCGGCTACTTCGACCTCACGACGCTCGACGCGGGTTCGGACGTGCGGCGCGAGACGGTGCTCGCGCTCGAGCAGCTCGGCATCCACGTCGAGTACACCCACCACGAGGTCGGGCCGAGCCAGCACGAGATCGACATGCGCTTCGCCGACGCGCTGAAGATGGCCGACGACTGCATGACCTACCGCATCACGGTCAAGGAGTACGCGATGAAGTACGGCTGGCATGCGACCTTCATGCCCAAGCCGCTGCTCGGCGAGAACGGCTCGGGCATGCACACGCACATGAGTCTGTTCAACGGCTCGGACAACGCGTTCTTCGACGCCGACGACCCGTACTTCCTGTCCGACGTCGGCAAGGCCTTCATCGCCGGCCAGCTCACGCACGCCGGCGAGATGACCTCGATCTTCGCCCAGTGGGTGAACTCCTACAAGCGCCTGGTGCCCGGCTTCGAGGCGCCCGTCTACCTCGCGTGGAGCCGGCGCAACCGGTCGGCGCTCGTGCGCGTGCCGCTCTACCACCCGGGCAAGGAGAAAGCCACGCGGATGGAGCTGCGCTGCCCGGACCCCGCCTGCAACCCCTACCTGACGTTCGCGGCGCTGCTGCACGCCGGGCTCGAGGGCATCGAGAACGGCTACGAGCTGCCCGAGCCGATGGAGAAGAACCTCTACCACCTGTCGCCCGACGAGCGCCGCCGGCTCGGGATCGAGCAGCTGCCCGAGACGCTCGGCGAGGCGATCGAGCTGACCGCGCAGTCCGAGCTGGTCCTGCGGGCGCTCGGCGAGCACATGTTCAACCGCTACGTGGAGATCAAGCGCCGCGAGTGGGAGGAGTATCGCGTCCAGGTGACGCCGTGGGAGCTGGACCGCTACCTGCCGGTGCTCTGAGGCGCCCGTCGGGCAGGGTCGGCAGATGAGCGCGGTCGCGCCAAGCGGAACGCTGGCGCTCGGCGGCGACCGCACCGTGCACCGCCTCGGCTTCGGAGCGATGCGGATCACCGGGCGCGGCGTCTGGGGTCCGCCGCCCGACCACGACGCCGCGCTCGCGGTGCTGCGCCGCGCCGTCGAGCTCGGCACCGACCTGATCGACACCGCCGACAGCTACGGCCCGCACGTCAGCGAGCAGCTCATCGCCGAGGCGCTGCACCCCTATCCCGACGAGCTGACGATCGCCACGAAGGGCGGCCTCGAGCGCTCCGGCCCCGGGCGCTGGCCGCGCAACGGCCGGCCCGCGCACCTCAAGGCGGCCTGCGAGGGGTCGCTGCAGCGGCTGCGCGTCGACCGGATCGACCTCTACCAGCTGCACGCGCCCGACCCCGCCGTCCCCTACGCCGAGTCGGTGGGCGCGCTGAAGGAGCTGCAGGACGACGGCAAGATCCGCCACGTCGGCGTCTCCAACGTCAGCGTGCGCCAGCTCGCCGAGGCGCGCTCGATCGTCGACGTCGTCTCGGTCCAGAACCGGTTCAACCTCCTCGATCGCCGCTCGCAGGACGTGCTCGACCTCTGCGAGCGCGACGGCCTCGGCTTCCTGCCGTGGTTTCCGCTCGCCGCGGGCGACCTCGCCGCGCCCGGGGAACCGGTCGACGAGATCGCCCGCGCGCACCGTGCGACGCCCGGCCAAGTCGCGCTCGCCTGGCTGCTGCAGCGCTCGCCGGCGATGCTCCCGATCCCCGGCACGGGCTCGGTCGAACACCTCGAGGAGAACGTGGCGGCTGCCGAGCTGACGCTCGCCGCCGACGAGATGCGGCGCCTCGAAGCCGCGGCGTAGCGCGCCGCGCGGCGCCTACCGCGCGTGCGCGAGCCTCGACGGCAGCCAGACGCGCGGGCCGATCTCGAACGTCAGCGCCGGCACGAGCACCGAGCGCACGAGGAACGTGTCCAGCAGGACGCCGAAGGCGACGACGAAGCCGATCTCGGTGAGGAACACGAGCGGCAGGACGCCGAGCACCGAGAACACGCCGGCGAGCACGATGCCCGCCGACGTGATGACCGCGCCGGTCACCGCGAGGCCGCGCAGCATCCCCTCGCGGGTGCCGTGGCGCTGGGTCTCCTCGCGCACCCGCGCCATGAGGAAGATGTTGTAGTCGATTCCGAGCGCCACGAGGAAGATGAAGGCGAACAGCGGCAGCCCGGGATCGCTGCCGGGGAAGCCGAAGACGACGTCGAAGACGACCGCCCCGACGCCGAGCGCCGCCGCGAACGACAGGATCACGGTCGCGATCAGCACGAGCGGTGCGATGAGCGCGCGCAGCAGCGCGATGAGGATCAGCAGCACGACGGCGAGCGCGACCGGGACGATCACGCGCGTGTCGCGCGCCGACGCGACGCGCAGGTCGTACTCGACCGCGGTGCCGCCGCCGACGAGCGTCCTCTCGCCGCCCGCGCGCCTGGCCGCCGCGCGGATGTCGGGGATGAGCTCGAAGGCCTCCGTCGAGAACGGCTCGGGCTCGAGCACGGCGGCGAGCAGCACGCCCTCCCGGCCGCGCTGCACCGAGCGCACGCTCG
>DASZOA010000139.1:0-3208 GCA_035551055.1 Solirubrobacteraceae bacterium | reverse complement strand
AGGACCGGCCGCGCGAGCGGGATCTCCCCGGTCGCCGGCTCGACGCTCATCGCGCTAGCGCCGCGCGGCGGTGCTCGTCCGCACGCCCGCGGCGGGGCTCGCACGGCACGTCACGGCGCCGCCGCGCCGCGGGCCGCGGCTGGGTTGCTCGGCGTACTCCAGCGAGTCGACCAGCGCGGCCCACGACGCTTCGATGAGGTTCGTCGAGACGCCGATCGAGCCCCACGTGTCGACGCCGTCGGTCGCGTCGATGTGCACACGGATCGTCGCGTCTGAGCCCTTCGTCTCGTCGAGGATGCGCACCTTGAAGTTCGTCAGCCAGATGTCGGCGAGGTGAGGGTGCGCCTCGGTGATCGCCGCCCGCAGCGCGGCGTCGAGCGCGTGGACGGGGCCGTTGCCCTCGGCGACGCGGACGTAGCGCTCGCCGTCGACCCAGATCTTGATCGTCGCCTCGGTCTCGACCTTGCCGTCGGCGCGCTGCTCGACGATGACGCGCCAGGACTCCAGCCGAAAGAGCGGCTGGTAGTCGCCGGACTCCTTGCGCAGCAGCAGCTCGAAGGACGCGTCGGCGGCCTCGAACTGGTAGCCGTCGTGCTCGAGCTTCTTCATCCGCTCGAGCACCCGCGCGATGACCTCGTCGTCGAGCTCGAGGTTCGCGCGCTCGGCCTTGTCGGCGACGGTCCCCCTGCCCGAAAGCTCGGACACGAGCAGGTCGCGGCGGTTGCCGACGAGCGCGGGATCGATGTGCTCGAACGTCGTCGCGTCCGCGCGGATGCCCGCCGCGTGCAGGCCCGCCTTGTGCGCGAAGGCGTTCTTGCCGACGTATGGCTGGCTGGCGTCCGGCTGGCGGTTGAGCAGCTCGTCGGCGAAGTGGGCGGTCTCGGTGAGCAGGCGCAGCTGCTCGTCGGAGACGACGCGATGGCCCCGCTTCAGCTGCAGGTTGGCGATGATCGTGATGAGGTTCGCGTTGCCGGTGCGCTCGCCGATGCCGTTCATCGTCCCCTGCACCTGGGTCGCGCCGGCCTCGACCGCCATGAGCGTGTTGGCGACCGCGCAGCCGCTGTCGTCGTGGCAGTGGATGCCGACCGGGACGCCCGGCAGCGCGGCGACGACGTCGGCGACCGCGCGCGCGACCTGGCCGGGCAGCGAACCCCCGTTCGTGTCGCACAGCACGATCCGCTCGGCGCCGGCGGCGGCGGCCGCCCGCAGGCACTCGAGCGCGTAGCCGCGGTCCTCGCGCAGCCCGTCGAACAGATGCTCGGCATCGAAGATCACGCGCTTGCCCCGCCCGGCGAGAAAGGCGACGGACTCGGCGATCATCGCGACGTTCTCCTCGCGCGAGACGCGCACCACCTTGTCGACGTGCGTCGTCGAGGACTTGCCGACGATCGTGCAGATCGGAGCAAAGCAGTCGGCGAGCACGCGCAGCCCGGCGTCGGCGTCGGCGGGCCGGCCGCGGCGGCGCGTCATGCCGAACGCGGCGATCGTCGCGTTCGCCAGCGGCTCGCGCTCGAGCAGCGCGAACAGCTCGGCCTCCTTGGGATTCGAGGCCGGAAAGCCGGCTTCGACGACGTCGACGCCGAGGTCGTCGAGGCGGTGCACGAGGCGCACCTTCTCCTCGGCGGTCAGCGACATCCCGCCGCCGCCCATGCCGTCGCGCAGCGTGGCGTCGTAGAGCTCGATCGCGGTCATGCGGGGCAGGGTCTTACGCGACCCTCGCGGCGGCGCGCGCCGGCACCGGGTCGAGCCATTCGCGGTAGCGCTCGTCGCGGCCGAGCAGCGCGTCCTCGAACGCCGACTGGACCGCGCGCGTGAGCTCGCCCGGCGAGCCGTCGCCGATCGTGTGGTCGTCGATCTCGCGGACGGGGACGAGCTCGGCCGCGGTGCCGGTCATGAAGACCTCGTCGGCGACGTACAGCTCGGCGCGCGCGATGTCGCGCTCTATGACCTCGATGCCGAGGTCGCGCGCGATCTGGATCGCCGACTTGCGCGTGACGCCGTCGAGGATCGAGGTCGCCGGCGGCGGGGTGACGATGCGGCCCTCCCAGACGACGAAGATGTTCTCGCCGGACCCCTCGCAGACGTGGCCGTGGTCGTCGAGCAGGATCGCCTCCTCGTAGCCGGCCTTGAGCGACTCGATCTTCGCCAGCACGCTGTTGAGGTACTGCCCGCAGGCCTTGGCGGCGGGGATCAGCGACGCCGGGCTGATCCGCCGCCAGCTCGACAGCTTCGCGCGGATGCCGTTGCGCTTGCCCTCCTCGCCGAGATAGGCGCCCCACTCCCAAACGGCGACGGACACGTCGACCGGCGCGTCGAGCGGATTGAGGCCCATCTGGCCGTAGCCGCGGAACACGATCGGGCGGATGTAGCACGAGCGCAGCCGGTTGCGCCCGATCAGCTCGTGCGTCGCGGCGCGCAGCGCCTCGACGTCGTAGGGCATCGGCATGTAGTACAGCTCGGCCGAGCGGTGCAGCCGCTGCAGGTGCTCGCGGTGACGGAAGATCGCCGGGCCGATCTCGGTGTCGTAGCAGCGGATCCCCTCGAAGACGCCGGTGCCGTAGTGCAGGCCGTGCGTGAGCACGTGGACCTTGGCGTCCTCCCAAGCGACGAACTCCCCGTTCATCCAGATGAGGTCCGCTTGCTTCACCCAAGGCTCCTAGCCATCGAAGTTGTCCAGAACGGCCCGCGTCGCCTCGGCGGTCGTGGCCGTGCCACCGAGGTCCCGGGTGCGCAGACCGCCGGCGAGCGCGCGGTCCACCGCCGATTCTACGGCGGCCGCCTCCGTTTCCCAACCCAGCCCGTGGCGCAGCATGAGCGCGATCGACAGGAACATCGCCAGCGGGTTGGCGGCGCCGGTGCCGGCGATGTCCGGCGCCGAGCCGTGCACGGGCTCGAAGAGCCCCGGCGTGCCGGGCTCGCCGAGGCTCGCGCTGGGCAGCATGCCGAGCGATCCGGTGATCATCGCGGCCTCGTCGCTGAGGATGTCGCCGAACAGGTTCTCGGTGACGATGACGTCGAACTGCGACGGGCGCGCGACGAGCTGCATCGCGGCGTTGTCGACGAGCAGGTCGGTGAGCTCGATGTCGTCGTACGTCGTGCGGTGGACGATGTGGACGACCTCGCGCCACTGACGCGACGTCTCCAGGACGTTGGCCTTGTCGACGCTCGCGACGCGCCGGCGCCGCGTGCAGGCGGCGTCGAAGGCGAC
>DASZOA010000138.1:0-10708 GCA_035551055.1 Solirubrobacteraceae bacterium | reverse complement strand
CGACGCGACCCCGCCCCGACCCGAGCGCGACGAGCTGCGCGCCCTGTACGCCGCGGCGTTCTGAAGCCGCATGGGCGGGGCATACTGCCGCGATGCTCGACCTGCTGACCGAGATGCTGGCCGGCGTGCCCGCTCGCTGCTCGTACGCCGAGGCGCGCGATGTCGCCACCGACGACGAGGACATCCTCGTGCGCAACGGCCGCGTCGAACGCATCGACAGCACCTCGACCGACGGGATCGGTGTGCGCGTGCGGGCCGGCGGCGGCTGGGGCTTCGCCGCGACGCGCGAGGCGACGCGCGCCGGCCTCGAGCGCGCGCTCGCCCGGGCGCTGGCGATCGCCGAGAGCCAGCCCGCGGCGCCCGCGCGAGCGCTCGCGCCCGAGCCGCCGGCGCAGGGCCACTGGTCGTGCCCGCCCGAGCGCGACCCGTTCGACGTCTCCCTGGAGGACAAGCTCGAGCTGCTGTTCGGCGCCGAGCGGGAGCTGCGCGCAGACCCGCGGATCGTCCGCTCCGACGCGAGTTGCGCGAGCCGCCGCGTCCGCACCGCCTTCGCCTCGACGGAGGGCGCCGCCTGCACGCAGGAGCGCGTCGAGTGCGGCGGCGCGATCGCGGCGATCGCCGTCGACGGCGACGAGCTGCAGGTGCGCTCCCATCCCAGCGCGCACGGCGGCTCGGCGGCGTGCGCCGGCTGGGAGCACGTGCTCGGCCTCGACCTCGCCGGCAACGCTCCGCGCGTCGCCGCCGAGGCGCTCGAGCTGCTCGCCGCGCCCGAGTGTCCGGCCGGCCTCAGGACCGTGATCCTCGGCGGCGAGCAGCTCGCCCTGCAGATCCACGAGTCGATCGGCCACGCGCTCGAGCTGGATCGGATCCTGCTCGCCGAGGCCTCCTATGCGGGGACGAGCTGGGTCGCGCCCGGCGATCTCGGGGCGCTGCGCTACGGCTCCGAGCAGCTGAACGTCACCGCCGACGCGACGCTGGCCGGCGGCCTCGGGACGTTTGGCTGGGACGACGAGGGCGTCGCCGCGCTGCGCACGCCGCTGATCGAGGCCGGCGTCCTGCGCGCCGCGCTGTCCGACCGCGCCTCGGCGGCGGCGATCGGCATCGAGCGCTCGGGCGGCTGCGCGCGCGCCGACGGCTTCGCGCGCCAGCCGATCGTGCGGATGACGAACGTCTCGATCGAGCCCGGCGCGGCCGGCACGCTCGCCGACCTCGTCGCCGACACCGACGACGGCCTGTACCTGGAGACGAACCGCTCGTGGTCGATCGACGACCGCCGGCTGCACTTCCAGTTCGGCACCGAGGTCGCGCGCGAGATCCGCGGCGGCAAGCTCGGCCGCCTCCTGCGAAACGCGTCCTATGCGGGCGTGACGCCGCGCTTCTGGAGTGGCCTGGACGCCGTCTGCTCGCCGTCGGAGTGGCGCCTGTGGGGGCTTGGCAACTGCGGCAAGGGCGAGCCGGGACAGGTCATGCGCGTCTCGCACGGCACGGCACCCGCGCGCTTTCGCGACGTCCAGGTGGGCGTCGCGTGAGGCCGACCGCGCCCGCGGCGGTGGCCGCGCAGGCAGCGGCCGGGCCGGGAGCGGCGTGACGGCGAGCGCGCTCGCGACCGCCGAGCGCGCGCTCGCGCTGGCCGGCGCAGGCGACGTGCAGGTCACGGTGATGCGCGAGCGCTCGCTGATGTCGCGCTTCGCGCGGTCGGCGCCCACGCAGGCCACCGAGGTCGACGACACGTCGGTCGAGATCCTCGTCGCGCGCGGCGGCCACGTCGCGCTCGCCTCGACCAACCGGCTCGACGACGCGGCGCTGGGCGACGCCGCCCGGCGCGCGCAGGCCGCCGCGGACGCGGCCGCGCGGGCCGGGCCGGGGAGCCATCCGGGGCCGGCGCCGCCCGCCGCCGCGGCCGAGCACGACGGCTTCGACGCCGCTACCGCGCGGTTGGACCCGGCGCACGCCGGCGGCGCGCTGCGCGCGGCGTTCGCCGTCGCCGCCGAGCACGGCCTGGACGCGTTCGGAACGTGGACCGCCGGAGCCGTGCGCACCGCGATCGCCTCGTCGAGCGGCCTGCGCCTCGAGGAGGAGGTCACCGACGCGTTCATGAAGGTCGTCTGCCGCGGCGCCGACGGGCGCAGCGGCTTCGCCTCGGCGACGGCGCGCGCCGCCGGGGAGATCGAGCCCGCCCGCGTCGCCCGGCGCGCGGCGTCGAAGGTCGCCGCACAGCCGCTCGCCGAGCTCGCCCCCGGCGCCTATCCCGTCGTCCTCGAGCCCGAGGCGGTCGGCATCCTGCTCGAGGTCCTCGGCTCGCTGGCGCTCAACGGCCTGGCGCACGCGGAGGGGCGCGGCGCGCTGTGCGGGCGCCTCGGCAGCCGCGTCGCCGCGCCCGCGATCGACCTCGCCGATCTGCCGCGCTTCGCCGGCACGCTGCCGCGCGGCTTCGACTTCGAGGGCGTCCCGAAGGCGGCGCTCGAGCTCATCCGCGGCGGCGTCGCACAGAGCGTCGTCCACGATCTGCGCTCGGCGACGATCGCCGGCGCGGGGGCACGCTCGACCGGCCACGCCCTCCAGCCCGGCGGCTCACCGCACGGCCCGGCCCCGACGAACCTCGTGCTGGGCGCCGGCGACGCCGCCGACGTCGGCGAGCTGTGCGCCCCGATCGAGCGCGGGATCTACGTGACGCGCCTGTGGTACGTCAACCCGGTGCGCGAGAAGGAGATGCTGCTGACCGGCACGACGCGCGAGGGCACGTTCCTCATCGAGGACGGCGCGATCGGCCGGCCGCTGCGCGACGTGCGCTTCACCGACTCCGTCCTGCGCCTGCTCGAGGCGACCGAGGCGCTGACCGCCGAGCGGCGGCTCGTCAGCGAGGGCGACTTCTACGGCCGCCGCTTCGCCAGCGGCGTCGTCTGCCCCGCGCTGCGCGCGGACGGCTTCCGCGTGACCGGCGCGACGACCTAGATCTTCAGCAGCACGATCGTGTTCGCGACCCACAGGAGCGACAGGCCGATCGTCCAGCGGTTGAGGTTGCGCTCCACGAGCGACCCGCCGCCGAACGGGCCGGCGCCGGTGCCGACGCCGAAGGCGCCCGACAGGCCCGCGTCCTTGCCCGAGTGCATGAGCACGAGGAAGATCACGATGACCGACAGCAGCACCTGGACCGCCGAGAGGATGTTCTCCATGCGCGCAGGGTAGCTCAGCCGCGCGCGTCGTCGAGCGCCCTGAGGATCTCGACGGCCTCCGCGCGCAGCTGGCGGTCGAGCGCGCGATGGTCCTCCGGTGAGAGCTTGCCGGTGCGCATGTCGAGCTCGGCGTCGCGGATCTCGCGGTACTTGGCCTCCTTGCGCGCCTCGAGCTCGGCGATCGCGTCGGCCGACTCGCCGCGGGCGCGCTCGGCGGCCCCGCCGCGCAGCGGCGCCGAGACGAGCGCCACGACGGCTGCGAGCACGGCGAGGATGACGAGCAGGGCGACGATGTCCACGAGGCGCTACGCGCGCCCGAGGTCTTCGGCGACGCGCGCCGCGTAGCGTGCCGTCACACGCCGGCGGACGACGTCCGGTCCCGGCCACAGCGCGATCAGCCCGCCGAGGAAGACGACGATCGAGCCGATCCAGATCCACGTGACCAGCGGCGACGTGATCAGGCGGAAGGTCGCCGGCGGGCGCTCGGCGAGGTACTTGTCGACGAGCCCCCTGAGCGCGACGCCGAGCGCCTGCGCCTCGAGCGCGGGCGGGAGCTTGCCCGCGGCGGCCGCGAAGACGCGGTCGCCCTGCTCGATCGTCGGCAGCATGCGGCGGATGTCGGGCGTCATCGCCGTCCAGACGTCGCGGTGCATGCCGGCCTTCAGTCCGACCTCGCTCGTCGCCTCGCCCTCGAAGAAGCGCCCGACGGGCCCGAGCCCGCGGACGTCGGTCGACGGGTAGTAGCCGCGCTCGGGGCGAAGCGTCGCGACGTGCTCGCCGGCGCGGCGCACGTCGACGACGGCGCCGAAGGAGATCTTCTCGAGCTCCCCACCGCGCGTGGAGATGCGCGAGGTCGGGCGCACGTAGGTGAACTCGTAATCTCCGGCGCGCGCGCTCTGCCCCGGCGCGAGCCGCACGTCGCGCGCGTCGTTGAACGCCGACGAGGCGGCGACGCCGACGAACAGCAGCGCCATCCCGACGTGCACGAGATAGCCGCCGTAGCGGCGCCGGTTGCGGGCCACGAGCGAGCGCAGCGCGAGCAGCGGGTTCTCGCCGGTCATCGCGCGCCGCACGCCGATCCCGCGCCAGAACTCCTGCCCGACGCTGGCGACGACGAACGTGCCGCAGACGAACATCGCCAGCGCCAGCGGCCGGGAGGCGGCGCCGAGCGCGCCGAGCGCGGCGCCGACCGCGAGCGCGGCCAGCGCGGGCGCGAGGAAGTTGCGCCGCGCGTTGGACGCCGTCGCGCGACGCCACGCGATCACCGGCCCGATCCCGCTGAGCAGGACCAGGACGATCGCCAGCGGCACCGTGTAGCGGTCGAACCACGGCGGTCCGAGCGCCCGCCGCGTGCCGGTCAGCGCCTCGGCGATGAGCGGCCAGAACGTGCCCCAGAAGACGACGAACGCCATCGCGACGAGGACGAGGTTGTTCAGCAGGAAGATCGCCTCGCGCGAGAGCAGCGAGTCCAGCCGGTTCTCCGAGCGCAGCTCGGCGCGGCGCCAGACGACGAGTCCGATCGAGGCCGCCACGAGGATCGCGATGAAGATCACGAACGGGACGCCGAGCGTCGACGCGCCGAAGGCGTGGATCGAGTCCAGGATGCCCGAGCGCACGAGGAACGTGCCGAGGATCGCCAGCGCCCCGGTCGCCAGGATCAGCGACACGTTCCAGATCTTCAGCATCCCGCGCTTCTCCTGGATCATGATCGAGTGGATGAAGGCGGTGCCGGTCAGCCACGGCAGCAGCGACGCGTTCTCGACCGGGTCCCACGCCCAGTAGCCGCCCCAGCCCAGCTCGGCGTACGACCAGCGCGCTCCGAGCAGGATGCCGACGCCGAGGAACAGCCAGGCGCCGAGCGCGAAGCGCCGCGTCGCGCGGATCCAGTCGGCGGCGCCGACCTGGCGGGCGATCAGGGCGCCGACCGCGAACGCGAACGGGATCGTGAACAGCGTGTATCCCGAGTACAGCATCGGCGGGTGGATCATCATGCTCGGGTGGCGCAGCAGCGGGTTGAGCCCGACGCCCTCCGCCGGCACGGCGCCGGCCGCGAGCAGGCCGAACGGCGTCTCCTTGAACACCAGCAGCGCCGCGAAGAACGCGGCGAAGCCGAGCAGCACGGCGGTCGCGTAGGGCGCGACGCGGCGCAGCTGGCGCCGCGTCGCGAACAGCACGAGGCTCGACCACAGCGACAGCAGCAGCAGCCACAGCAGCAGCGAGCCCTCCTGCGAGGACCACGCGGCGGCGGCCTTGTAGAACGCCGGCGTCGTCGTCGACGAGTGGCTTGCGACGGTTGCGAACGTGAAGTCCGAGCGCAGGAAGGCGATCTCGAGGATCGCGAAGGCGCCCGCGACGAGCGCGGCCAACCCGTACACCGAGCGGCGCCCCGACGCGATCCACTCGTCGCGCCCGCGGACCGCGCCGTAGATCGACGCCGCGATGCCGTAGAGCGCCACGACGAGGGCGAGGATCAGCAACGCGCGCCCGACGGTGGCCATCAGGATCTCAGGAGCGCTGCGTGGCGTCTTCGGTGAACTTTGACGGGCACTTCGTCACGAGCGAGTCGCGCTCGCCGACGAACGTCGCGCCGTGCTTGCGCACCGTGACGATGACCTCGCGCCCCTCGCGGAAGGGATCGGGCACCGCGCCGCTGTAGGAGACGGGAACCGAGGCCCTGCCGTCGCGGTCGCGCACACGGAAGCGGACGCCGTCGGACGTGTTGCGGATCGAGCCGTCGACGACCTTGCCGGTCAGCTGGTAGGAGGCGCCGGTGGGCGCGCCGGCCAGCTCGCTGGGGGTGACCGCCGCGTTCGACGCGCCGAGGCTCGTGAAGACGAGCGCGCCCGCGAGCACGACCGCGGCGCTGAGCGCGGCGACGAGTCGGATCCTGCGTTTGCGGGCGGGCGGCACGGGCCGTCAAGTATCGCAGCCGCGCGAGGAAACCCTGCCGCTCGCGGGCCGTCCCGCGCGCCGGCGACGAGGAAATGTCCGTTGCGTACAGCAACCTTTGGCGAGCTGGCGAGTCTTGCCGATATAGATCGCATGAGCCCGATGTCCGTCCGACAGCTCGCACTCGCGCCGACGGCGCCGAACCTCCGGCGCCTGCACGTCGTGCCCGAGCCGCAGCCGCGACCCGAGCCGGTGCACTCGGCCGAGCGGCGCATGCGCGACGCCGGCGGCCCCGACGACCGCGCCTGCTACTCCTGCGGCTGCGGCTTTCTCTTCGTCGCGCCCGTCTCGACGTCCGTACGCTGCCCGCGCTGCGACGCCGAGCAGGCCTGGTAGCGCGCTACAGCAGGACCGTCGAGCCGGCGCCCTGGTACTCGATGTTGCGAGCGAGGCCCTCGAGCTCAAGCGGCTCGGACGTCAGCTCGCCGACATCGGTGGTCATCGCCCGCCGCCGCGTCGCGTGGATGCCGACGGTACGGAAGCTGAGCTCGGCCGTCGGGTCGTCGAACTCGAGGTCGGGCAGGAAGACCGTCAGCGTGATCGTCCGCAGGAGCGAGATGCGATCCATCGTGACGGTGACCTCCAGCCCACGCGCGCTGTTGTGCGTCTGGATCTCGTCGCCCTCGAAGCTGTAGGAGCCCATCGGCCCGTCGTAGTGCAGCCGGGACGCGCCGCCCGAGGCGCCGGGCACATAGGTGATCTTCGTGTCGTCGCAGCTCAGCTCGAAGATTCGCGGACCTGCGGTCGTCGTCTGCACATCCATGGTGCCCTCGCTTCAGCCGTCGACGCGTTGAGGCTCGATGGTGAAGCCGCGGGCGCTCGCTGTCCAGCAGGTTGGCGACGCTTTTATCCAGCCCTTACGGATTCGACGCGCGTCAATCGTGCGCGACGAGCTCGACGTCGAGGCGTTCGGCCAGCCCGCGAGCGCCCTGGCGCATGACGTAGTCGTGGTTCCACGCGAACGCCGGGCGCGCGACCGGCGCGAGGCGGTTCATCCACCGGCGCGTCGTCGAGACGTCCCAGCTGTAGATCAGCGCGGTGCCGGCGGGGCCCTCGTACAGCCGCCAGATCCCCACCCCGACGAGCTCGCCGCCGGCGTGCCCCTCGAGCAGATGCGGCGGCTCGGAGCGCGTGACGCGCATGTCGAACTCCAGCGAGTAGGGCAGCTTGCTGCGCCACTCGAAGCGGTTCAGCGCGCCGAGCCCGTGCTCGCCGCCCGGCTCGAGCTCGGTCACGCTGCGCACGCCCTTCCACCAGTCGGGGTAGCGGTCGCTGGCGGAGATCACGTCCCAGACGTCCTGCACCGGAGCGGCGACGCACCAGGTCGAGAGGAAGCTGTAGGCGGGCATTCGGCGGCGCGAGGATACCGCCCCGCGGCGAGCTGCAGAGCGGACGACGGGCCTCGAACCCGCGACCTTTGGCTTGGGAAGCCAACGCTCTACCAACTGAGCTACGTCCGCGCTGGAGCGGATTCTACGACTCCCGGCGCGGTTGGCGACCACGCGGCTCTACCCTGGGCGGACATGAGGCGTGCGCTCGTTCCGATCCTCGCGACCGTCCTGGCGATCGGCCTGGTCGCCCTGCTCGGCTACGGCCTCGTCTCGCGCTCGGCCGACACCACGATCGAGCAGGCGGTCGCGAGCGGGACGTTCCCGCAGGCTCCGAGCACGCCGCTGCCGGTGCTCGGAAGCGACGCGACGCAGTCCGTCGCAGCGCTGCGCGGCAAGGTCGTCGTGCTGAACTTCTGGGCGTCCTGGTGCGACCCGTGCAAGGCCGAGGCGCCGATTCTCGAGCGCGCGCACCGGCGGCTCGTGCGCTCGGGCGCCGGCACCGTGCTCGGCGTGACGTACGACGACTCGACGACGGCGTCGATGCGCTTCGTCGAGGAGCAGGGCATGACGTTTCCGAGCGTGCGCGACATCGGCACGAAGCTCGCGAAGCGCTACGGCACGACCTACGTCCCCGAGACGTTCGTCATCGATCGCCGCGGGCGCATCGTGGCGCTGAGGCGCGGCCAGATCGACCAGGCGTTCATCGACGACGCCCTCGCGAGGGCGCTGTGACCGGCACGCGCCGACTCGCGATCGCGGCGCTGGCCGCAGCCGCCCTGTCCGCCCCGGCGACCGCGACCGCCGCCGCCCCGCGGGCCGACCTCGTCGACATCGAGGACGAGGTGATGTGCGTCACGTGCAACGTCCCGCTGAACATCGCCGAGGGCCCCCAGCCCGACAGCCAACGCGCGCGCATCCGCGAGCTGATCGCGCAGGGCAGGACCAAGCCGCAGATCAAGCAGGTGCTCGTCGCCGAGTACGGCGAGGACGTGCTCGCGCTGCCGGAGTCCGACGGCTTCGGGATCACCGCCTACGCGATCCCGCTCGCGCTGCTGGCGCTCGCGCTCGCGGCGCTTTTGCTGCTCGTCCCGCGCTGGCGGCGGCGCGCGGCGGGCGACGTCCGCGGCGGCGAGCCGGCCGGCGGCGGCGCGCTCAGCGACGAGGACGCCAGGCGCCTGGACGCCGACCTCGCGCGCTACGAGGCCTGAGGCTCGCGCGTCATCTGCTCGGGCGCGCCGACGCCGAGCAGGTGCAGCGCCCGCGCGGTCGTGCGCTTCGTCGCCACGCTGAGCGCCAGCCGCAGCGACTCGGTCCCGGCGCCCTCGGCGCCGACGACCTGGCAGTCGCGGTAGAACGCGCTGAACGTCTGCGCGAGCTCGAGCGCATAGGCGGCGATCCGGTGCGGCGCGCGCCGCTCGGTCGCCTCGGCGACCTCGTCGGGAAACGCCAGCAGCTTCTTGACGAGCGCCCGCTCGGCCGGCTGCAGCGCGCCGCGGAAGCCCGCCGCCTCCTCGAGCGCCTCCTGCACGCGCGGACCGCCGCCCGCCTTGCGCAGGATCGAGGCGATCCGCGCGTGCGCGTACTGCACGTAGTAGACGGGGTTCTCGCTGGTCTGCTCGCGCGCCAGGTCGAGGTCGAGGTCGACGGTCGTGTCGTGCGAGCGCTGCAGCATGAAGAAGCGCGCCGCGTCGGCGCCGATGTGGTCGATCAGGTCGTCGAGCCTGACGAAGTCGCCGCGGCGCTTGGACATCGAGGCGCGCTCGCCGCGCTCGACGAGGTTGACGAACTGCATGATGATCAGCTCGACGGCGTCCGTCGACGCGCCGAGCGCCTCGAGCGCCGCGTGCATCCGCGCGACGTGGCCGTGGTGGTCGGCGCCCCACACGTCGATCAGCCGATCGAAGCCTCGCGCGAGCTTGTCGAGGTGATAGGCGATGTCGGAGGCGAAGTACGACGGCTCGCCCGTCGAGCGCTCGAGCACTTCGTCCTTGGGCTGGCCGTGCGTGCTCGTGCGCAGCCACAGCGCGCCCTCGGAGCGGTAGCTCTCGCCGCGCGCCGCCAGCTGCTCGAAGGCGCGCTGCACCGCCGACGGCTCGCCCGCGTGCAGCGAGCCCTCCGAGAACCAGACGTCGAACTCGACGCCGATCCTGCGCATCGAGGCGCGGATCCATCCGAGCACGAGCTCGACGCCGCGCTCGGCGACGACCGCGACGTCGTCGCCGCTCGCGTTGGGGACCTGCTCGGCCAGCTCGCGCACGTAGTCGCCCTCGTAGCCGCCCTCGGGGACGTCCTCGCCGCGCGCGCGCGCCTGGATCGACTCGCCCAGCCGGCGCACCTGGCCGCCGATGTCGTTGATGTAGTACTCGCGCGTCACGTCGTGGCCGCTGAACTCGAGCAGCCGCGCGAGCGAGTCGCCGTAGGCGGCGTGGCGACCGCCGGCCGCGGTCATCGGACCGGTCGGGTTGGCCGAGACGAACTCGACGTCGATGCGCTCGGCCGGCTCGGCGCCGCCGCCGCCGAACGCGTCGCCGGCGCTGAGCACGTGCGCGAGCGCCCCGACGTACCAGACGTCGGACAAGAAGAGGTTCAAAAAGCCGGGACCGGCGACCTCGACGCGCTCGAGCGCCGGGCCGAGGCGCTGCGCGAGCTCCTCGGCGAGCCGCCCGGCGACCTCGCGCGGCGCCGCGCCGGCCTTCGGCGCGAGCAGCATCGCGGCGTTCGTCGCGTAGTCGCCGAAGCCGGCCTGCTTGGAGCGCTCGAGCGTCGGGACCGCCGCGGTGGCGCCGTCGGAGCCGGCGACGGCGCCCGAGGCGGCGACGACCGCGTCGCGCAGCTCTGAGAGGGGTCCGGACACCGGGACCCAGCCTAGTTGCTCTCGGCGCGGGGCGCCGGCTCCGGTCGGGTGAAAACGGCGATGATGGTCGGCGTCGTCTGCGGACGCCGACCTACTATGGCGCTTGCGAGCCCGTCGTCTAGTTTGGCGTGGGGGTCTGTCCCGGAACTCCGGACTGTCGCTGCTCGAGCACGCTCATCAGACTCTTTGATCGCACAGGCCCTCGCGGACGACGACGGTGTGATCGTCGGAAGGAGGTTGTGATGGACGTCATCGTCGAGCGCCCGGCGGCGCTTGATGTGCACAAGGCCAGCGTGACGGCGTGCGTGCGTACACCGTCGGTCGGCGGCGGCCGCGAGCCGCATTTGGCGGAGTTTGCGACGACGGTGCGGGGACTGTTGGCGTTGAGCGACTGGCTTGTG
>DASZOA010000137.1:0-17892 GCA_035551055.1 Solirubrobacteraceae bacterium | reverse complement strand
GTCCATGCTCGCCCGCCAGGTCTCGATCCACACGTCGTAGCCCGCGTCGAGCAGCGCGTCGCCGAGCGTGCACGGGTTTGGCGGGCGCCAGATCTCCTTGCGCACGCCGACGCCGTGGACGAGCAGCACCGGCCCCTTGGTGGGCGCGTGCGGGCCGCGCACGTGGATGAGGTTGCACGGCACGCCGTCGGCGATGTCCAGCGGGACGAGCTCGTCGCTGTGCGCCGCGGCCGTGGTCACGCCGACCCGACCACGGTCAGCCCCGCTTCCCGCGGGGTGCGTAGACCTCCCACAGCTTGCCGAGGAACAGCCCGCCGAAGCGCGCGAGCGCGTCGAGGCGGTGCGGGGGGTCGACGCGGAACGTCGTCATCTGGACGGCGAAGTCCTGCGGCAGGACGTGCAGGACGCCGCCCGCGATGCGCTCGGCGCGCTCCTCCTCGCCGGGCGCGACATGGCCCTTGAGGATGTACGTGAACAGCGTCGTCGTGTCGGTCCACAGGTCGAAGCCGGGGTCGTCGCGGACGTCCTTGAAGCCGCTGAGCGTGATCGGGTGGCCCTCGCCGTCGGCGGCGAACAGGACGTACTTCATGAGCTTGCGCTCCTCGCCGTCCTCGTCGGCGTCGACGAAGAGGTTGAAGTAGCCGTGCGCGACCGGCAGCCGGCCGCCGAGCGCGTCGCACTCGATGTAGCCCTCCGCGCGGCCGGGGTGCTGCGGGTCGGCGACGAAGCGCTCGATGTCGTCCATCGTGATCGTCAGGCGGAACATGCACCTCGTCTTGGCCTTCTTGCCCTGCCGGAAGCCCTTGTCGAAGTCGTCCTCGCCGAACGTCACGAAGCCCTTCATCTCCTCGGTGAACGCGACCGAGGCCGGGTACTCGCTGGCGGCCGGCGCAGGCGCGTCGGCCGGAGCCTTCGCGCCCTCCTCGGCCGGCGGCGCGGGTGGCGGTGCGGTCACGGCTGCTCCCTTCATCTCGTCGAGGATGGCGTCGGCGAAGCGGTCGGCGAGGCCGGCGATCGTGAGGCTCGGGTTCGGCCCGACCGGACCCGGCATCACCGAGCCGTCGGCCACGTGCAGGCCGGGATAGTTGTAGACGCGGCCCCAGGGATCGACGACGCCCTCGCGCTCGTCGCGGCCCATCGGGCAGCCGCCGAGCGCGTGCACGGTCACGACGCGGCTGAGCAGCCAGATCGGGTTGTCGAGGAACGTCCCGCCGAGCTCGTCGCAGATCTCCTTGGAGATGTCGCGCACGCGCTCGAAGTACTCCTTCGAGGAGCCGTTCTTGCGCCAGTCGACCGCGAGGTTGCCGTGGGCGAGCGACACGATGCCCTCCGGGATGTCGCGGCCCATCCCGAGCAGCGGCAAGAAGCCGGCCGACTCGGCGCAGTCGCCGAGCAGCTCGGAGACCTCGTCGGAGATGTTGGTGTCCTTGTGGGTGATGAAGTTGCCGGCGGCCCGGACGAGCTTCGGCAGGTCGTGGTAGATCGAGCGCGGCGCGTCGAGCAGCTGCAGCATCCAGCTGACGAACTCGGGCTGGCCGGCGTCCTCGAGGTAGAAGCCGCGCTCGCCAGGCTTGGCGCCGTCGAGCTCGTCGGGCATGCGGATCGCGCTCGTGATGACCGGCGCGTGGGCCGAGTCCAGGACGTGCGGCACGCGCCTGCCGTCGGGCCAGTCGGTCATGCACTGGCGGGCGAACGTCAGCAGGTCGCCGTTGCCGCCGAAGCGCGTTCCGAGCGCGGGGCTGAGGCCGGGGAACGCGGAGCGGTTGCGCAGCATGAGGTACGTCGTGCCCAGCGTGCCGGCGGCGAGGATCAGCCGGTCGCAGGTCATCCGGTGCAGGTCGAGCGCCTTCGTGTCGGTCTTGACGCCTTCGGAGGCGGGGTCGTGGATGACGTACTCGAGCTGGTAGCCGCCGCCCTCGCGCGGCTCGAAGGAGCGCACCTCGTGGCGTGTGCGGACGTCGGTGCCGGCGTGCCAGGCGGCCGTGATGTACGTGTAGTCCAGGGAGTTCTTCGCGCCGTGGTTGCAGCCGACGTCGCACTCGCCGACGTGCTTGCACGTCAGCCGCGTGCGGCCGTGGATGTTCGGGCGCTCCTCGCGGATCGGCTCGCCGGGGATCGGCGGGTCGCCGGCGTTGGCGAACGTCACGGCGAGGTTGACCAGGCGCCAGTCATAGCCGCGCTTCAGCGCTGCGTCGCGGAACGCGCGCGTCTTGCGCGTGAGGTCCGGCGGCAGCTCGTCGAGCGGGTACTTCTGGACGTTCATCATCCGCTCGACGCGGTCGTAGTGCGGGTCGAGGTCGGCGCGCGTGACGGGCCAGTACTCGTAGCCCCTGCCGCCATCCCACGAGCCGCTGCCGGGCTCCTCCGTGACGAACCAGTCCTCGTCCTTGCGCAGCAGGACGTTGGCGTAGATCAGCGAGCCGCCGCCCAGGCCGCTGGCGACGATCGCGTCGATGTTCTCGAAGCTCCAGAGGTTGAACATCCCGTGCAGACCCTCGCTGGGATCCCAGAACTGCGACTTCATGCCGAGCGGCGAGCGCGGGAACGAGTTGGGCGGAAACGGCTTGCCGCGCTCGAGCAGGCAGACGCGGTGCCCCGCCTCGGCCAGGCGGTACGCCGTGACGGACCCTCCGAACCCGGATCCGACGACGACCGCGTCGAAATGCTCGGATGCTGTTGTCACCTACCTCTGTGACTAGCTATAGCCGATGGCCGGCCGTACTGCAACGCCGCGCGGCCGTCGCGTCGCGACGCTACCCGTGCGGCGCGAGGGCGACGGCGGGCGGGCCGGTGCCGACCGCGGAGCGTCCGGCGGCGCGCTCGGCCGCCGGCGAGAAGGCCGTGCACGCCATCCACGCGGCGGCCGGCAGCGCCCACGCCAGGAAGAGGACGCACTGCATGTCGGGGCTCAGCCAGGCGGGCGCGCGCTCGAACGTCACCCAGACGATCGCGGTCGCCGCCAGCGTGGCGAGCGGCAGCCGCTGCGGCCGGCAGAGCGCCTCCCACGCCAGCAGCGCCAGCAGGAACGGCAGCTCGTAGTAGACGACGTTCCAGGGGTCCAGCGCGCAGCGCAGGAGGAACAGCAGCGCGAGCAGGAGCAGCAGCCGCTCGCCGCCGGCGCGCATGACCCGGTGCGCGCGCCCCCACGCGAGCGACAGCGGCACGACGAGGAAGGCGATGAGCGGATGCGTCAGCGGCGAGATCCACTCCGGCGGGACCCGGTAGCCGTCGGGCTTGGGCAGGCCGTTGCCGCCGATGACGACGTGCCCGCTCTCGCCGAGAAACCAGAACAGATGCCACGGCGCCGAGATCGCGCCGGTGATGCTCGACCCCTTGACGATCGTCGCGGTCGTGCCGGCGGCGAGCGACAGCGGCGCGAGCACCGCGAGCGTGACGGCGCCGGCGATCGCCAGCGCCGCCGGTCGCCGCCCCGGCAGCGCGAGCAGCACGGGGCCGATCGCGAGCACCGCCCACGACTTCGCCGCGATCGCCAGACCGAGCAGGACGGCGGCCGCCAGCGTGCGCCGGTCCACGGCGGCGAGCACCGCGCCGATCGCGAGCGCCGCGCACAGCAGCTCCTCCGGGTGGCCGATCTCGAGCGCGCGCAGCGTGACGGGGTTGGCGACGCAGAGGCCCAGGACGAGCGCACGGGCGGCGTTCGTGCGCCCCCGCCGGCCCATCCGCCGCACGAGCACGAGGCCCAGCAGCGCGACCGCCGCGACGCACGGGACCGACACCGCGCGGTAGACGTCGAGCTCGCCGCCGCCGATCGCCGCGACCGCGGCGGCGAACGGCGCGCGCAGCACCATCGAGCCGCCGTAGGCGGGTGCCCGCGCGAGGAAGCCCTCGACGTCGCCGGCCAGGAGCGCGGCGAACGCGGGGGCGGCCTCGACCTCGTAGTCGTTCCAGGCGAACCCCTGCAGCGACAGCCAGCTCATGATCGCGACGCCGCCGATCGCGGCGGCCAGCCATGGTGCGGCGCGGTGGATCTGGGTGCGCACACGGCCGCGATCGGCGCAAGCGAGGGCGAGCTTTAGGCCGAGGTTCCCCCGGCGGACGCCGCGGCTAGTCGACGGTCCGCAGCGTCTTCGGCAGCCCGCTGAGCACCTCGTGTCCGTCGGCGGTGACCACGACGAGATCCTCGATCCGCACGCCGACGGCACCGGGGACGTAGATGCCCGGCTCGACCGTGACGACGTTGCCGGCCGCCAGCGGCTCGTCGCCCTGCTTGGACAGGCGCGGGCCCTCGTGGACCTCCATCCCGACGCCATGGCCGAGGCCGTGGCCGAAGTGCTCGGCGTGGCCGCTGTCGTCGATGATCGCGCGTGCGACGGCGTCGACCTCCCTGCCGGTCGGCCCGGCGCGGACGGCGGCGAGCGCGGCCTGCTGGGCGACCAGCACGGTCTCGTAGATCGCGCGGTCGCGCGGGTCGAGCTCGCCGGTCGCGACGGTCCGCGTGCAGTCCGAGGCGTAGCCGTCGAGCTGGGCGCCCCAGTCGATCACGACGAGCGTCCCGGCGGGGATCGACACGTCGCGCGGCTCGGCGTGCGGCCGCGCGCCGTGCTCGCCCGCGGCGACGATCGGCGCAAACGACGGCCCCTGCGCGCCGCGGCGGCGCATCGCGATCTCGAGGTCGAGCGCGACCTCGCGCTCGGTGCGCCCGACGACGCCGGCGCCGACGACCTCCTCGAACGCCTCGTCGGCCAGCCGGGCGGCGGCGCGGATGCGGTCGATCTCGTCGGCGTCCTTGACCGCCCGCAGCGCCTCGACGATGCCGCCCGCCGCGACGAGCTCGACGTCGCGCCCGTCGAGCAGCCCGGCGAGCTGGGCGTGCTGCTTGACGGTCAGGTCGTCGTCGTCGAAGCCGAGCTTCAGCGGTCCGTCGGGCAGGCCCTTCGCGACGCGCTTGAGCACGTCGCTGTCGATCTCGCGCTCCCACTCGGGCGCGAGCTGCTCGGCGGCCTGCGTCAGATAGCGGAAGTCGGTGACGAAGCGCGGTGCGGCACCGCCGACGACGGCGGCGCCGTTGGAGCCCGTGAAGCCGGTCAGCCAGCGCACGTTGGCGAGATCGGAGACGAGCAGCAGGTCGAGCTCGCGCTCGGCGACCTTCGCCGCCACCGCGTCGAGCCGCGAGGTCATGCCCGCAGCGCCTCGAGCAGCGTGACCAGCGCCTCGCGGTAGCCCTCGACGCCCTTGCCGACGACGGTGGCGATGCAGCTGTCGGTCAGCACGGAGACGCGGCGCCACGGCTCGCGCGCCATGACGTCGGACAGGTGCACCTCGACGGCGGGCACGCCGGCGAACTGCAGCGCGTCGCCGATCGCGCGCGAGTAGTGCGACCAGGCGCCGGCGTTGACGATCACCGCGTCGGCCAGATCCTCGACGCGGTGCAGCTCCTCGACGAACTCGCCCTCGTGGTTGGACTGAAAGAAGCGCGCGTCCAGGCCGAGCTCGGCGGCGTATCCGTCGATCGCCTGCTGGAGCTGCAGCAACGTGATGCCGCCGTAGTGCGCGGGGTCACGGCGGCCGATCTGGTCGAGGTTGACGCCGTGCATGACGTGGACGCGGTTGCGGGCGGTGGACATGGCCTGCGGCAACTCTGGCACGGCGACCGGCGCGGCGCCCTCGTCGTTTCGCCGACCCGGCGCCGGCGCGGTGGCCGCGGGGCGCCGGACGGCCGATGAGGCGGCGATGGGCGGCCCGCGCTCCCTGATCGCACCCGTCGCGCTCGTCGCGGCCCTCGCCGGCGCGTTCCTGTTGGCCCCGGCCGCCCGGGAGCGCGACGTCGCGGGCGGGGCGGTCGACGGCGCCCGCTACCGGCTCACTGACGAGGCGGCCCGCAGCGCCGGCGTGCGCGCGCTGCCGGCGCCGCGCCCGCTGCGCTTCGCCGCGCAGATCGCGCCGAGCGACCGGCAGGTCGTGCTGCAGGCGGTCGCGCAGGCGCGTCCGGAGGCGCGCCGGCTCGTCGAGCTCGTCGCCGACCTGGTCACGATCGAGATCGGGCACACGACGCCGGGGACGGCCGGAACGACGATCGCGACGCCCGCCGGCTACATCGTCCTGCTCGACCTCGGCGGCGTCTACCGCCGGCTCGGCATGCGCGGGGTGCGCCGGCTCGTCCTGCACGAGCTCGCCCACGTCGTCGACGACGCGCTGGTGCAGCGCGACCTCGAGGCGCGGCTGGACGCCGCGACCCCGCCGGGCTTCGGCTGCGACGACGGCGCGTCCGGCGGCTGCGCAGCGCGCCAGGAGCGCTTCGCCGAGAGCTTCGCGAAGTGGGCGACCGGCGACGTCGGCCACGACCTGTACGTCGGCTACCGCGTCCCGCCGCCGGCGTCGCTGTCGGGCTGGGGCGCGCCGCTGGCCGCGATCGGGCGCTGAGGTTGGGGTGCCGGCGCCGTGCGGTCGCCGCCGCATTCGAAGGCGAGGCGCTGTGCAGGGAGACCGGGCATCGGTCCCACCCTCGTTCAGTGACGCTGTTCGCGCCCGCCGCGACGCTTCGCCTCAGCGCCCCACCAGCTCCCGCACCGCCGCCAGCACGTCGCCGGCGTCGACGCGCTGGCCGAACACGACGTCGCCCGGCGCGCGCACGAGGACGAACGGCACGCGATCGCCGATGCGCTTCTTGTCCAGGCGGGTCGCCGCGACGACCGCGTCGGGGGCGGCGCCGTCGAGCGTGATCGGCAGCCCGGCGGACGCCAGCAGCTCGGCGACCTGCGCGCGCAGCTCGTCGGCCCCGCTCAACCGCAGCGCGGCGAGCAGCCCGAGCCCGACCGCCTCGCCGTGGCGGTAGCGGCGGTAGCCCGTGACCGCCTCAATCGCGTGGCCGACCGTGTGGCCGAGGTTCAGCAGCTGGCGCGCCCCCCCGTCGCGCTCGTCGGCGGCGACGACGGCGATCTTCGTGCGTGCGCAGTCGAGCACGATCCGCTCGTCGACGCGAGCGCCGGCCGCGACGCGCTCCCACAGCGAGCCGCCCGCGATCAGCGCGGTCTTGACGACCTCGGCGTAGCCGGCGGCGACCTCCTGCGCCGGCAGCGTCGCGAGCGTGTCCACGTCGGTGATCACGGCCGCGGGCTGGTGATAGGCCCCGACGTAGTTCTTCGCCTCGGGCAGGTCGACGCCGGTCTTGCCGCCGTAGGCCGCGTCGACCTGCGCGACGACCGTCGTCGGCACCTGCACGACCGGCAGGCCGCGCTGGTAGGTCGCCGCGCAGAAGCCGGCGAGGTCGCCGACCACGCCGCCGCCGAGCGCGACGAGGTGGTCGTCGCGGCCCATCCCCTGGGCGGCGAGCTCGCGCCACACGCCCTCGGCGACGGCGAGCGTCTTGTGCTCCTCGCCGGGCGGGATCGCGATCGTGTGATGCACGTCGCGCAACGCCGGCCCGTAGAGCGCGCCGACGTGCTCGTCGGTCACGACGAACGCGCGCCGCCCCGGCCGCGGCAGCCCGCCGATCAGGCCCCGTCCGACGAACACGGGGTACTCGTCGCCGCCGGCGACCGCCCAGACGAGCTTCGTGCCCGGCGGCGCCTCGGCGAGCGCCTCGAGGGCGGGCAGCGCGCGGCGCGCGACGCGGTCGCCCTCAGGCAGGTAGGCGTCGGCGATCGACTCGTACAGCGGCCGGCGCGCGGCGTGCAGCGCCTCGAAGGCGGCGCGATCGGCGGCCAGCGGGCGGTCGTCGCCGGCCGCGCGCGCCCAGGCGGTCTCGTCGGAGACGTCCAGCCAGACGACGGTGTGGTCGCGCAGCGCGGCGCGCACCGCCTCCGACAGGACCGCCCCCCCGCCGAGCGCGATCGCGGGCGCGCCCGAGCGCAGGGCGCGCAGCACGACGGGCTCCTCGCGCTGGCGGAACCGGCGCTCGCCGAAGGCGGAGAAGAACGAGGCGATGCTCATCTCGAGCTGGTCCTCGAGCAGCTCGTCGGTGTCGAGCACGTCGTCGAGCGCCGAGGACTTGCCGGCCCCCATGAACCCGACGAAGACGAGCGCCACGCGATCCCCTACGGCGGCGCGCGCCAGCCGATCCGCTCGCGATAGGCGTCCAGCGCGGCGATCGCGTCGTTGAGGTGGTCGCCGCCGAACTTCGCCCGGTAGGCGGCGGCGAGCACGAAGGCGACCATCGCCTCGCCGACGACGCCGGCCGCCGGAACCGTGCAGGAGTCCGTGCGCTCGCGCAGCGCCTGCGCGGGCTGCTTGGTGGCGATGTCGACCGAGCGCAGCGGCTTGGTCAGCGTCGGCAGCGGCTTCATCGCGGCGCGCGCGTACAGCGGATCGCCGGTCGTCATGCCGCCCTCCAGCCCGCCGGCGTGGTTGGTGACGCGGTGGAAGCCGCGCTCCTGCGACCAGAAGATCTCGTCGTGCGCCTCCGAGCCGGGCTTGGCCGCGAGCTCGAAGCCCTCCCCCAGCCCGACGCCCTTGATCGCCTGGATCGAGCACAGCGCCCCCGCCAGCCGGCCGTCGAGGCGCTCCTCCCACGAGACGTGCGAGCCGAGCCCGGGCACGAGGCCGAAGGCCACGACCTCGAAGACCCCGCCGAGCGATTCGTTGGCCTTGCGCTGGACGTTGATGTGCTCCACCATCGCCCGGCTCGCCTCGGGGTCCAGGCAGCGCACGGGATCCTCGTCGACGCCGTCGAAGTCCTCGACGCGCAGCGGCTCGTCGCGCTCGCCGGCGCGGACGCTGCCGATCTGCACGACGTGCGAGCGGATCTCGACGCCGAGCGCGCGCAGGAACGTCCGCGCCAGCGCGCCGCCGGCCACGCGCGCCGCGGTCTCGCGCGCGCTCGCGCGCTCGAGCACGTTGCGCACGTCGGAGAGGTCGTACTTCTGCGTCCCGACGAGATCGGCGTGGCCGGGGCGCGGGAGGTGCACCTCGGGCACGGTCGCCGCGACCGGCCAGGGGCTCATACGCTCCTCCCAGTTGGCGTAGTCGCGGTTGGCGATCTGCAGCGCCACCGGGCCGCCGAGCGTCACCCCGTGGCGCACGCCGGCGGTCACCTCGGCGCGGTCGCGCTCGATCTTCATCCGCCCGCCGCGACCGTGGCCCAGCTGCCGCCGGGCCATGTCGCGGTTGAGCGTCTCCTCGTCGAGCGCCAGCCCGGCGGGCAGGCCCTCGACGATGCAGGTGAGGCCGGGGCCGTGGGACTCCCCGGCGGTGACGAAGCGCAGCGCCATCGCGCTGCGCAGTGTATGTGGCGCTACTCGGCGGTCTTGGCGGCGTCGGACGCCGCGGCGCGCCGGTACAGCAGGCCGCTGTCGCGGTCGTACCCGATCGGCGCGAGCGCCTCGGCGATCGGGCGGCTCTGCCACATCGCGCGCAGGACCTCGCGGCCGTCGGGGTGCACGCGGGCGCGCTGCTCGCGGGCCTCCGCGGCGCTCGTCGTGAGCGCCGTGACCGACACGACCTCGAGGCGATAGCGACGCGGCGCGGCGCCGGTGGGTGGGCGGACGGTGACGATCCGCGACTCGCCGGACTTCAGGCCGAACACCCGGCACTCCGTGTCGTCCTCGCACTTGCCCTCGCCCTCGGAGGTCGCGTGCTCGCCGAGCAGGAACACGGCGTAGCGGGCGTCGGACCTCGTGACGCCGAGGTACACGAGCGCGGGATCGGCGGTGCCGCCGAACGGGGTCAGCCGCGAGACCGGGCGCGCCCGCGTGCGCTCCTCGCCATACCAGCGCAGGCGCGTGCGGTAGTGGACGCGGTCGGTCGCGGGCTCGGCGCGGTCGGCGGAGTCGGCCGGCGGCGGCGCGGTCACGGCGCCGGAGGGCGCCGACGGGGCCGACGGCGCGGATGCCGGCGCGGCGGAGGCGGCGCCCCCGCCGCCGGCGGCGGGCGCCGCGGCTGCGCCGCCGGCGGCCGTCGCGGCCCCTTCGGACTGCTCGGGCGGGTCGTAGAACGGATCGTCGACCTTGCCGGGGCGGTCCTGCCTGCCGGCGACCGCCTCGTCGGCGACGGTGAGCAGGGAGGTCTCGTCGTCGGCGGCGGGCGCCGTCGCGGCGACGGGAGCGCCGGCCGGCACGTCGTCGGTCGACCCGCCGATCGCCAGCGGAACGGCGACGATCGCGACGAGCAGCAGCGCGGCGATCGGCCACAGCTTCTTCTCGACCAGGTCGCGGGCGACCTGGCGCAGAGGGTCGAGCAGAGCGTTCATCGTCCGGCTCCCTGGGCGTCGGCGGTGGTCAGTGCGGTCGTCGTCTCCGAGCCCGTCGCGCCCGCCGGACCCTGCGGCTTCGCCGCGGCGTCGGTCGCGTCGGCCGGGGGGACGATGTACGCCGTCGCGTTGACGATCGCCTTCAGCTTCGGCAGGCCCTTCATGCTGGGGGTGAGCGAGAACCCGTCGACGGTCAGCAGGCGGCCCTGGACGGTGATCCGCCGCCCCTCGTTGTCGGCGAGGCCGTTGATCGTCTTCAGCAGGCGCTGCAGCTTGAGGTAGTCGCCGTCGAACTGGAAGCTGAACGGCACGGTCAGCAGTCCGGCCGGGCCGACCACGGCGCCCGGCGGCGGCTGCGCCACGACCGGCGCCGCGGGCGCGGCGGCGGCGTCATCGCCCTGCTTCTCGGACTCCTTCTCGGACCCCTGCCCGGGCTCGTCCGTGGCCGCCGGCTTCGCGGGAGCGGCAGCCGGCGTCGCGGACGCCGCGCCGGTCAGCTTCACCGAGCGAAAGTCGATGCCGTTGGCGCGCGCGATCGTCTCGAGCTGGTACAGCAGCGACGCGACGTCGTCGTCGGCGGGAACGGCCTTGCCCAGCCGGGCGACGGTGGCGTAGTCGCGCAGGTAGCGCGACCGCGCCTGCTCGGCCTGCGCGGCGGATGCCCGCGCGGCGTCGCGGCGCTTCTCGGCCTGCGCGATCTGGTCGTCGACGGCGCTGACGTCGGCGCGCTTGGGCGCCAGCAGCAGGTACCAGAAGCCGCCGATGAGGGCACCGAGCGCCAGCACGCCGACGACGGTGCGTGTCCGAGAGCTCACTTGGCACCTCCGGCGGGAGCCTGGGTCGGAGCGGCCGGGGCCGCGGGGGTCGAGGACGCGGGCGCGGTGCCGTCGGCCGCCGGGACGATGCCGTCCTGGGGCTCGTAGAAGACCGTCACCTGGAACTGCGGCATCTTCTCCGTCGAGCGGCAGTCGGTCTCGCCCCCCGCCGCCGCGTCGCTCTTCTCCGAGCTGGCGAGCGTGACGCGCTGCACGCCGTCGATCGCGCGCAGGCGAGCGAGCAGCGTCGCGACCCGCGCCTGGCTCTTCGCGCAGCCGATGAGGTCGATCGCCGGCACGGGCAGCGCGGTGCGCAGCGAGGCGGCGCCGGCGGCCTCCACGGTGGAGGTCGGCGAGACGGTGCCGACCAGCGACGTCAGCGCGACGTCGCGCGGCACCACGCGGGCGACCTCGCGCAGGCCGTGGGCCCAGTCGAAGCGGCCGTCGAGCAGGCCGGACACGGTCTCCACGCGCGCGCTGCGAAGCGCGGCGAAGTCGGTGTAGGGCTTGAGCACCTTGGCCTTGGCCTCGGCGGCCTGCGCCTCGCGCTCGATCCGCGCGAGGTCGGACTGCCTGTCGGCGAGCTGCCTGGCGGTCATCGCCCAGGCGGCCGCCATGACGACCGCGATCGCGAGCACGGCGAGCACCACGTAGGCGCCGAGGCCCCCGCCGGCCGGGATGGCGAATCGCCGGCGCTCGCCCTTGGCGGCGTCGCTCGGGATGAGGTTGACGGCCTTCATGCTCCCGGTCCCTTCTCGACGGCGAGCCCGGCGGCCACGCTGAGGCAGGCGGCGTCGAGCGAGCCGAGGGTCATGTCCTTGGAGCCTGCGACCACGCGCTCCTGCACCTCGACGCCGAGCTCGGCCTCGAGCGCCGCGGCGAAGCCGCCGACGGCGACGGCGGGACCGGTGAGCACGACGCGGCGAACCGGTGCTCCGTCCTCGACCTGGCCCTGGTGGAAGTCCAGCGAGGCGCGCACCTCCGAGGCGATCCGGCGCACGCCCCCGCTCAGCACCGAGCGCGCGTCCACAACGATGCCCTCGTCGCCCTCGATCTGCTCGACGTCGGCGTCCAGGCCGACGTGGTGCAGCCACATGCGGGCATGCTCGAGGGTGAGCTCGCGGCGCTCGGCGAGCTCGACGGCGAGGCCCTCGAGGCCGCCGCCCGCGACGCGCGTGAACGTGCACACGCCGCGATCGGAGACCGCGAGGTTGGTCAGGCCGCCGACCGAGACGAACAGCTCGGGCCCGTCGCCGCCGGGCTGCTGCAGCGCGCGCACCATGCCGAACGCCGACAGGTCGATGCCAGCCGGCTTGAGCCCGGCCGCGCGCGCGGCCGTCAGCATCTCGATGATCATCTCGCGGCGCGCGGCGACGAGCAGGATCCGCTGGCGCGGCCCGTCGGGCGTCTCGACGGTGCCGATCGACTGGTAGTCGAGCACCGCGTCCTCGAGCGGCATCGGGATCTCGTCTGCGGCCTGGAAGCGAACGGCGACCGCCAGCTGCTTGGCGTCCGCGATCGGCGGCAGGTGCATCGTCCGCACGACGATGCGCGCGTTCGCGACCCCGATCCGGACGCGCTTGTCGAGATCCTTGTGCGCGCGCCAGAGGTCGCGCAGCGCCTCGGCCAGGGCGTCGGAGTCGGCGACCTCGCCGTCCCGCACGACGCCCGGCTCGAGCTCGGCGCGGCCACCGTCCTGGATGACGATGGATCCGTTGACGCTCACGTGAGCGGCAGCGATGCGTCCGGGCTCGACGGTCAGTCCGACGAACGTTGTTGATCGTGAGCGTCCCATTGACGAGACGGACATCGGCAGCGACCCGCGGCGATCGCGTGCGCGAACGCAAAGATCGCTCGAACGTCCAGAGCGACCGGCGGCTAGACGATCGTCAGGTACAGCTGGATGAGCTCGTCGCCCGCGAGCGCGCCGACGAGTCCGCCGATCGCCAGGAAGGGCCCGAACGGGAGCGCCGTCTTGCGCCCGGCGAGCATCCCCTTGCGCGCGATGATCGCGATCCCGACGACGGTTCCGACGAGGAACGCGACGAAGAAGGCCGGAGCGACGGCGGCGCCGAGGTAGAGCCCGAGCACGGCGATCAGCTTGGCGTCGCCCATCCCCATGCCCCGCGGACTCAGCAGCGCGGGCAGCGCGAGCACGGCGCCCGCGGCCGCGCCGGCGATCAGCCGCTCCACCTGACCGCCCGGATCCAGCGCCGTGCCGAGCACGACTGCGAGGAAGGCCGCGGGCAGCGTCAGCCGGTTGGGGATGATCCGATGGTCGAGGTCGATCAGCGCGATCGGCACGAGGAACGCGACGAGCACGAGGCCGAGGACGAGCGCCGCCGCGTCGCCGTGGTGGACGGTGACGATCGCGGCGAACAGCGCGGCGGTGCACGCCTCGACGATCGGGTAGCGCGCGCTGATCGGCTCCGCGCAGCTGCGGCAGCGGCCGCGCAGGATCAGCCACGACAGGACGGGGATGTTGTCGTAGGGCTTGACCGGCGCCTCGCACGACGGGCAGTGCGACGCCGGGATCGCCAGCGACGTCCGGCTGGGCATCCGGTGGGCGACGACGTTGAGAAACGACCCGATGACGAGGCCGAAGGCGGCGGCGGGCAGCAGTGCGAGGGGCATGGACACGTCCTCAGTCTCGTGGAACCGGCGGGCGATGGGCCTGCCCACGTATCGACCGCCCCGGGACACGGCTTGAAGCGCGCCGCTCGGCGCGGACGGTCAGGACGGCGGCAGCTCGCGCCAGGTGTTCTGGACCAGGCCGGCCACGCCGGTCACCGAGAAGTTCAGGTTGTTCGGCGAGAACACCAGGCGCGCGTTGCCGGTGACGTAGAAGCCGCACGTGCCCTCGACGACGACGCCGCCGAGGATGTCGAACGTGCCGGGCACCCTGAGGCACTGCGTGCCGTCGCTGCGGTTGGCCTCGTTGAGGTGCAGGAGCATGCCGTGGAAGCGGCCGGTGCCGGCGAGCACGAGCGTCCCCTTGCGCATGATGACGATCCCCGGCCTGCTCGACGAGTGATAGACGGTGTTGCCGGTCAGCTGGCAGCTCGTCGTGTCCGGGACGTCGATGACGACGATCTCCTGCGCCGCGACCTGCGCCTCGGTCGGGCAGCTCGTGAACGTCGTCGTGCTCTCGAGCAGCTTCTCGACGGTGTCCGGGGACACGACGTTGGGATGGTTCGCGTCGTAGGTGACGGTGTCGGGCGAGATCTGGGAGTCCTTCTTGCCGCCGCTCTCGATGTAGTCGGCGCAGGCGGGGTCCGTCGCCGAGCAGCGCAGGACGGGCGGCGTCGTGGCGTCGGTCGTGATCACCGGGCTCTGGCCGTTCTGGCCGACCTGCAGCGAGCCGGCGACGAGCACGGCCTTCGGCATGAGGATCGGGATCGGGTCGCGCTTGAGCAGGGCGACGATCGTGCGGGTCCTGCCGCGCACCGTCGCCGTCGACTTCACCCAGATCTCGCCGTTGCCGTCGGCGTCCCACTGCGGCTGCGCGTCGACGGCGCTCGTGTAGTCGCGCGGGCTGGTGGCGGTGTTGTCGCGCACGTACGTCGTCCACCTCGTGTCGCTGCCGTAGTCGACCGCGGCGAACTCCCCGGCGCCCGAGCTCGTCACGAGCGCCTGCGGCGCCGGGCAGCGGGCGTGGGTCGAGCTCTGGTCGCAGGTGACCGGCAGCGCCTGGACCGCGGTCTTCGGCCAGCCCCGGCCGCCGAGCAGGAAGCCCTGCTGCTGCAGCGCGCCCTCGGCGAGGTTGAACGACGACTCGCGGATGCGCTCGACGCCGGACTGGCGCGTCTGCTGATCGGTCAGCGACAGCGTCGCCAGGCCGAGCATGAGCATGAGGCCCATCGCGACGACCGCGACGAGCAGCGCCGAGCCGCGCTCGTCGGCGCAGCGGCGGGCAGGGGTGCGTGCGAGGCTCATGAGAAGGTCACCGGCTTGGAGAGGGTCGCCTGCAGGTCACCCGGGTCGACGACGCAGAGGGTCACGGTCTGCGGCGAGGACACCGAGAGCGGAAACTCGGCGCTGAGCACGATGCCCGACCCGAGGTAGCTCGCCGGCGCGGACTCGGGCGGCTTGCATCCGGTCGGGATCGCCGGCGAGGAGCCGTAGTACCAGTGGTAGTTCAGCCGCCGCCCCTCGAAGTCGGTCGTCGACGACGCGTTGAGGACGACGCCGTGCCCGTTGGACGTCCACGTGAAGCCGGGGACGGGCTCCTGGTTCTGGTTGCGCAGGAACACCCCGCTGCTCAGGCGCTGCTCGGGCGGGTCGGCCCCCGGGTTCGTGTCGACCCAGAGGTCGGTGCGGATGTGCGTGATCGCCGCGGTGTCAGACGTGATCGCGCTGCCCGCGGCGTCCCTCGGCCAGTTGTAGGCGAACAGCGGGCGGGCGAGCCCGTCGCGCGCGTTGACGACGGCCTGACCGATCGATTCCTGCGAGCTCCAGCCGCTCGCGGGGCAGCTCGTCCCGGTCGGCGGCGTGCTCGTGCTGTCCGAGGAGACCTGGTAGTACAGGTTCGCCTGGCCGCTCGCGATGCCCGGGTCGGCGGCGTCGCTGCAGTAGCGCACCCAGCGCTTCTGCGGATCCGCCGTCTGGAAGACGAGGTCCGCGGGCTGGGCGCGGTGGATCGACTTGACGTTCGACACCGGGGTGGCGAGGTTGCGCAGCTGGCGCTCGAGGTGGTCGACGCCGCGGCGCAGGCTCTCCTGCGCCTCCGAGCGGCGCTCGTCGAGCCGCTGGCGCGTGCGGTAGCCGTCGAGCGACGCCAGCGTCGCGGTCATGACGACGAGCATGATCATCATCGCGATCAGGACCTCGGGCAGCGAGAAGCCGTCCTGGTTGCGCAGCCGGCGGCTCATGAGCCGGCCACCAGCGCCGACTCGGCGAACTCGTCGTCGACGGCGCTGACGTAGTACGTGTGCGACGTGGCGCCGGGGTCGCGATCGGTGAACGACAGCGTGGCCCCGTTGGACGTCTTGCCGTAGCGGTTGGCGATCGCCTGCCCGTCGCGGTAGACGCGGTAGAAGATCACGCTGCCGTCGGCGTCGTCGGCGCCCGTCCAGGAGATCACCGGTCGCGTTCCGGTCGTGACCGTGACAGCGCTGGGTGTGCTCGGCGCGCTGTTGTCGCCCGCGGCGGGGATCGCGAGGTCGGTCGCCGCTCCGAAGACCTTGCCGAGCGCGAAGTTGTCCTGCTCGGCCCGGACGTAGTACTCGATCTGGTCGCCGTTGGTCGGCGGGTCGTCATCCGCGCACTCCGACGCGCGGACCGCGTCGCAGACGAGCTTGTCGGACGGCTCGGCGCCCTGCTTGCGACGCCAGACGCTGTAGGAGACCACGTCGCCCTCGAAGCTCGCGCGCCACTGCAGGTCGACCACGCCGCCGTGCTGTGGGTTGCGACCGCCGGCGAAGTCGCACATCGGGTACGGCGTGGAGCGGTCGATCGCGATCGTCTGGGTGCGCAGGTCCCCCGGCGTCCCGGTCGAGTCGTAGGGCTGGAAGGTCATCTGGTAGGCCGGCGCGTCGGGGACCCAGCCGACCGCCGTCGTGCAGCTGTAGGAGTCGGCGGCGACGGGCGTGCCGAGCTGCCACGCGAACGACCACGACGTCGCGCCGGCGGCGTCGGTGAGCTGGCCGCCGCTCTTGCCGTCGCCCGCGTTCCAGCCGAGCGCGGTCGCCGTCGTCGTGCCGACCGTCAGCGCGACGCTCGTCGTGGTGCCCGCGACCGGGACGACCGAGTTCGTGTTGACGGCGGGCGAGGAGGCGACGCTCGTGATCCGCGGACCGAAGCCGCCGGCCGGGTTGACGACGTTGGCGACGAGCCGGACGCGGCGGGTCCCCCACTGCGCGGTGACCACGAGCTTTCGGTAGTCGTCGCCGTTGGGGTCGGTGCTGCCGGTCGCCAGGCCCGGGCAGTACCCGGCGCTCGCGTTGGCGCCGAAGCTGCCGTCCTTGGCGTCGTCGTAGATGCACGCCTCCAGCGACACGTCGTAGGTCTCGCCGCGGCGCTCGACCTGCCAGCCCGCCTTGGCCGGATCGGCGTCCTGGAGGCCGTCGCCGGCCTGCATCGCCGCCGGCGCGGTGCTCGTCAGCAGCAGGTCGTAGTCGATCTTGCGGGCCGTCTCGACGATCTCGCGCGTGAGGTTCGTCGCGGCCTCGCGGCTGCGCGAGGTCTTGCCGACGCCCATCGCCGTGTCGATCAGCGCGACGGTGCCCAGGACGCCGACGAGCAGCACGAGCATCGCGACCATCACCTCGACGATCGTGAAGCCGCCTTCGCGGCCGTCGCTGGGGCGGTGGTCCATGATCACGCATGTCGGCGCCGCCCGCGCGCGGCGTCGGCGATCGCCCTCGGACTGGACCAACGTCGGAGCGCGGGACGGACGCGGCCGCGTGGCTGTCCGGTCCGAGAACGACGAAGGGCGGGCCCGCGGGCCCGCCCTCGTGTCGATTCGCTGTGGAGCGGGTGCGCTCGGACTACCAGCTGGTGCCGTTGCAGCCGCCGCCGTCGGGGCTGCAGCTGCGCGCGAAGCCCGTGCCGGACTTCGTGATCGTGAACGTCGTGCCGGTCTCGGACTGCTTCGAAACGGTGTACGCGGACGCGGTCGGGTTGGCGCCGACGGTGACGCCGGCGGCGAGCGGGGACTCGGTATCGGGGCAGGAGGTCGGGTTGGCCGGGCCGTCGGTGAAGCACGACTCCATCTGGGAGACGGCGTTGCGAACATCCGCCTTGGCCGAGGAGTCCTGCGCCTTGGCGCGCTGGCCGAGGAACGTCGGCAGGGCGATCGCGGCGAGGATGCCGATGATCAGGACGACGACGAGAAGCTCGATGAGGGTGAAGCCCGACTCGTCCGATGCGCGGTTGCGCAGGTTCTGCAGCATGTGATCCCTCCTGGATCGTCTTGACTGTGTGTGCAGGCCC
>DASZOA010000136.1:0-5802 GCA_035551055.1 Solirubrobacteraceae bacterium | reverse complement strand
GGCGGATGGCGGCCCCGAAACCGACGCCCTTCTTGCCAATGCGGGCCTCGATGATCTTCTCGAGCCCGGAGAAGGCGCCACCACAGACGAACAGGATATTGGTCGTGTCGATCTGGATGAACTCCTGGTGCGGGTGCTTGCGCCCTCCCTGGGGCGGCACCGAGGCGGTGGTGCCCTCCAGGATCTTGAGCAGGGCCTGCTGCACGCCCTCACCGGAGACGTCCCGGGTGATCGACGGGTTCTCGGACTTGCGAGCGAGTTTGTCGATCTCGTCGATGTAGATGATCCCGGTCTCGGCCTTCTTGACGTCGTAGTCGGCCGCCTGGATGAGCTTGAGCAGGATGTTCTCGACGTCCTCGCCGACGTAGCCGGCCTCGGTCAGCGCCGTCGCGTCGGCGATCGCGAACGGGACGTTGAGGATCCGGGCCAGCGTCTGGGCGAGCAGCGTCTTGCCGCAGCCGGTCGGCCCGAGCAGCAGGATGTTGGACTTCTGCAGCTCGATGTCGGAGTCCTCGGCCTGCATCATCTGCACGCGCTTGTAATGGTTGTAGACGGCCACCGAGAGCGTGCGCTTGGACTCCTCCTGGCCGACGACGTACTCGTCGAGCACGTCGTAGATCTCGCGCGGCTTGGGCAGGCTCTCGATGTCGAAGGACGGCGGGGCCGTCAGCTCCTCGTCGATGATCTCGTTGCAGAGATCGATGCACTCGTCGCAGATGTAGACGCCGGGGCCGGCGATGAGCTTCTTGACCTGGCGCTGGGACTTTCCGCAGAAAGAGCAGAGGAGCTGTTCGTTGGAGTCGGTCGGTCGCGCCATGACGCTCAGTGCTGGTGGATCACCCGGTCAATGATGCCGTAGTCCTTCGCTTCTTCGCTACTGAGGAAGTAATCGCGCTCGGTGTCGGTGCGAACCTTCTCGTAGGGCTGCTTGGTGTGCCTGGCGATGATCTCGTCGAGTCGTCGGCGGATGTCGATGATCTCTTTAGCGTGGATCTCGATGTCCGTCGCCTGGCCCTGAAAGCCGCTGGAGACCTGGTGGATGAGGATCTTCGCGTTGGGCAGCGCCATGCGCTTGCTGTCGGCGCCCCCGGCCAGCAGGAGCGCGCCCATCGACATCGCGATCCCGACGCAGATCGTCTGCACGTCGGGCTTGATGAACTGCATCGTGTCGTAGATCGCCAGCCCGGCGTAGACCGACCCGCCGGGCGAGTTGATGTACAGCGAGATGTCCTTGTCGGGGTCCTCGGACTCCAGGAGCAGCAGCTGCGCGACGATCAGGTTGGCGATCTGGTCGTCGACCGGCGTCCCCAGGAACACGATCCGCTCGTTGAGCAGACGGCTGTAGATGTCGAAGGCGCGCTCGCCTCGCGACGTCTGCTCGACCACCATGGGTACAAGGGGGCTCATGGTCCTCGCTTCAGTTAGGCGTCGTCCGGGGAACTCCTGCCGGGGCAGCCTAGCAATCGGCCGCTTCGCGTCCGCAGGGCGCTGAACGCCCTCAGCCGCCCGGCGTCCAGAGCTTGCCCTTGCCGCCGGCGGCCGCGTCCTTGTCGGGCGTCCACAGCTCGCCAGCCTTGTCGCCGTGCTGCTTGGCGGGCGCCTTCTTCTTCGCGGCGGGCCTCTTCGTGGCCCCCGCAGCCCGCTCCGTGGCCTTCGCGGCCGTCTCGTCGGACTCGACCTGCGCGACCGGGACCGGCTTGGCGCTCGCGACGACGAGCTCGATCGCCTGCTCGGCGGCGACCTCCTTGGCGAGCGCGTCCAGGCGGCCCGCCTGGCGCAGCCGGTCGAGCAGCTTCTCGCGCGACGTCTGCTCGCGCTCGGCCGCGCCCTCCAGCGCCTCGAGCAGCTGCTCCTCGGTCGGCTCGATCTGCTCGGCCTCCATGATCGCGGCCAGCACGGCCTCGCGCCGCAGCGCGATCTCGGCCTCGGGCTCGGTCTCCTCGATCAGCTCGTCCTCGGTCTTGCCGGAGATCTGCAGGTAGTGCTCCTTCGTGATGCCCTGATGCTCGAGCGCGTGCAGCATGCGGTCCAGCAGCTCCTGCGCGCGCGCCGTGACGAGCGCGTCGGGAACCTCGACGGTCGCCTCGGCGACGACGGCGTCCAGCGCGGCCGCGCGGAACTCCTTCTCGACGAGCTTCTCGTCGTGCTCGAGCAGCTCCTCGGCGATCGACTCGCGCAGCTCCTCGAGCGTGTCGTAGCCGGCGGCGTCGGAGGCGAAGTCGTCGTCGAGCTCGGGGAGGTCCTTGTGCCTGACCTCCTTGATGGTGAACTGGAACTGCGCCGTCTTGCCGGCGAGGTGGCTGGCGCCGTACTCGTCGGGGAACTTCGCCTCGACCGTGCGCTCCTCGCCCGCGCGCGCGCCGACCAGGCCCTCCTCGAAGCCCTCGATCCGCAGATCGGCGCCGATCTCGACGAGCTGATCGCGGCCCTCGCCGCCGGCGAACGGCTCGCCGTCGATCGTGCCGACGAAGTCGAGCAGCACGAAGTCGCCGTGCTCGGCGGGGCGATCGACGGTCTCCAGGCGCGCGAAGCGCTCGCGCATCTCCTCGAGCTGCTTGTCGACGAGCTCGGGATCGGCGTGCGGCTCGCGCCGGGGGACCTCCAGCCCGCGGTAGGGGCCGAGCTTCGCGGCCGGGCGCACGCCGACCTCGAAGGAGAACGTCAGCGGCTTGCCCTCGTCGGGCAGCTTGCCGAGGTCGACGGCGGGATCGCCGACGGGGGCGATGCCGGACTCGTCGACGGCCTTCAGATACCAGTCGGTGAGGCGCCCGCGGACGGCCTCGTCGAGGATCGGCTCGCGCCCGATGCGCTGGATGACGACGGCCGGCGGGATCTTGCCGGTGCGAAAGCCCGGCACCTTCATCTCCCGGCCGAGCTTGCGCGCCTGGCTCTCCAGCGAGCGCTGGATCTCCTCGGCGGCGACCTCGACGCTGACGCTCACGCGCGAGTCGGGCAGCTCGGTGACGGTGGTGGTGACTGCGGGGGCCATGCGGTCCAGCCTATCGTCAGCTCATGCGCCGCCGCCGCCCGCCGCACGAGGTCGTCGCGGCCTGGATCCTCACCGGTCCGATCGGGCACCTCTGCGCCGGCGTCGCCGACGCGATCGCGGTGCTCGCGCGCTACGTGCGCGCGCGCGGGCGGCCGGACCGCCTGTAGGCGCTCGAGCCCGGTGCCGTCGTGCCTGCGTCAGTCGTTGAGCGCGAACACCGGCCAGCGCCCGGACACGCCCTTGAGCCGCCGCTCGCCGCGGTAGTCGAAGTCCAGCCCGGCGCCGACGATCGTCCCGTACGTCGTGCCCGAGACGAGGATCTCGCCGCTCTCGGCGAGCGCGCCGACGCGCGCGGCGATGTGCACGGCCATGCCGACGACGTCGTCGCCGATGATCTCGCACTCGCCGGTGTGCAGGCCGATCCGCAGCGCCACGCCGCGCGCCGCGACGTCGTCGCGCAGCGCCCGCGCGCAGCGCACGGCGCGGCTCGGCGCGCCCTCGAAGACCGCGAGGAAGCCGTCGCCGACCCGCTGCAGCACGCGTCCGTCGAAGCGCTGCAGCGTGCGGCGCACGTCGCCCTCGTGGACGGCGAGCAGGTCGCGCCAGCGCTTGTCGCCGATCTGCGCGACGAGCTGCGTGCTGGCGACGATGTCGGTGAACAGCACGGTGAGCAGCGCGCGCTCGCGCTCGTAGCCGCGCCGCTCGCCGGTCAGGAACTCCTCGATCTCGCCGAGCAGGGCGTCGCTGTCGCCGGCGCTCGGCAGCGAGTCGGCGCCGGGCAGCTCGACGAGCCGCGCCCCGGGGATCCGGCGCGCGTACTCGCGCGAGTGGCGCACGTCGATGAACGCGTCGTCGCTGCGGTGCAGCACGAGCGTCGGCACGCCGATCCGGCCGAGCTCGGGGCGCGGATCGATCTGCGCCATCGCGTGCACGAGCCGGCGCATCCGGCCGGGGCTCGCGGCAAGCCGGGTCAGGCGGCCGAACCAGGCCTTCAGGACGGCGTCGCCGGCGGCGCTCGGCGCCAGCGCGTCGATCGTCGTGGCCTCGCCCCAGTGCTCGATCAGCGCCGCGAAGCGCGCGTCGCGCTCGGCGGCGCTCGGCAGCCACGGCAGGTCGTCGTCGCGGACGGCGCACAGCATGGATCCGTACAGGACGAGCGCACGGACGCGCTGTGGACGGCGGGCCGCGAAGATTGCCGCCAGCGGACCGCCCGCGGTGTAGGAGAGCAGCGCCGCGCGCTCGCTGCCGGCGGCGTCGAGCACCGCCTGGATGTCGCCGAGCTCGTGCTCGACGCCCAGCTCGCCGTCGTCGGACAGGCCCGACGCGCGCCGGTCCATGAGGATGAGCCGCGCGAAGCCGGTCAGCCGGGTGAAGAAGCGCGCAAGGCCCGGGTCCTCCCAGATGTGCTCGACGTGGTTGATGAACGCGCCGACGAACAGCACGTCGATCGGTCCGTCGCCGTGCACCTGGTAGGCGATGTTGACGTCGCCGCTGCGCGCGTAACGGGTCGCCCCCCCATGCGCCATCGCCCGCGCCGGCCGCCGGTCACTCGCTGAAGAGGTTCAGCAGCGAGAGGAAGATGTTGACGATCGACACGAAGATGCCGGTGGCCAGCCAGACGGCGTCGGCGGCGCTCCCGCGCTTGCGCAGGTAGTTGAAGTTCACGGCGATCAGCAGCGAGGCGACGACCGCGATGATCGCGCTGAGGATCGGGTTGCCGCCGCCGGCGAACAGCAGCAGCGCGAACGACACCGCGACGCAGCCGAGGATGACGAACGACAGCGGGCGCATCCAGCGCGAGACGTCCCGGCTGAGCGCGAAGCCGCCGGCGCCCATGCCCAGCGTGAGCAGCGCGGTCGCGCCGGCCGCCTGCGTCACCGCCGCGGGCTGGGTCTGGATGAAGTGGTTCAGCGCCGGGCCGATCCCGATGCCGATCAGCAGCGCGATCGTGTACAGCCAGACGATCGCGAACGTGCCGACGCGCAGGCGCTCGACGAAGCTCTGCGCGATGAGCATCCCGAACGCGACGAGGAACAGGACGAACGCCGTGCCTGCGGCGAGGTCGCGCCCGATCCAGCTGCCGGCGAACGCGAACGCGAGCGCCACGGCGACCAGGAACATCACCTGCCCCAGCAGCGTCGCGGTGCCGACCTCGTCGCGCGCGCCCGCGCGCGCGGAGTAGGCGATGTGGGCGTCCTGCATGCCGTGTCCCTCTTGGTCGCCGACGAGTGGCACGAGCCTAACGGCGCGACCCGCGCACGCCAACGGACGGACGGCTAATGTGGCGGCGTGCGCAGCCGGGCCATCCTGTGCGCCGCGACGGCCACCTTGGTGATCGCGGCGGCCGCGACCGCAGAGGCGCCCGAGCGACCGCGGGGGAACTTCGGCGGCGGCGTGCTCGTCGCCCCGCCGCGCGACATCTTCGGCGCCGGCAACGCGGTCGTCGCGCTGCGCGCGCTGAAGGAGGACCGGCTCGAGATCGAGGCGACCGTGCGCGCCCGCTGCACGGGCGGCGACATCACCGCCGCCGTTAAGGTCGCCGACGACCGCACGTTCCGCGCCGAGGGCACCGAGACCCAGCAGCCGCGCGGCGGCGACAAGGTCAGGACGACGTACAGGCTCGCGGGCACGTTCACGAGCGCCAACGCCGTCGAGGGGACGATCTCGGCGACGCTCAGGCGCTCGGGCGACGGCGAGACGGAGACCTGCAAGACCGGCCGGATCAGCTTCGGCGCCCGCCGTGCCGACGGCAGGCTGGGCAAGCGCGGCGCCGAGCGGCGCGCGCGCTACTACGGCACGACCGCGCAGCGCGG
>DASZOA010000135.1:0-6140 GCA_035551055.1 Solirubrobacteraceae bacterium | reverse complement strand
CGCACGACGTTCGGGCGCATCGGCGTGAAGTGCTGGATCAACAAGGGCGAGATCATGCCCGAGGGCTACTCCGGCGCCGATCTGACCGACATGGAGGGACCCGCCCAGCAGCAGCAGGGCGACCGCGACGGCGGACGCGGGCGCGGACGGGGCGATCGCGACGGGCGCGGCGGCGGAGGTCGCGGCGGCGGAGGTCGCGGCGGCGGCCCGGGCGGGTCGGGCCGCGGCGGCGGCCGCGGCGGCGGATCCGGCGGTGGCGGGACCTCGCGTCCCGGCTTCGGCCCAGGTGCGCGCGGAGGCGGGGGTAGGTAGTGCTCTCCCCCAAGCGCGTCAAGCACCGCAAGCAGCACCGCGGCCGCCGGGCCGGGATGTCGCGCGGGCAGACCTCGATCCAGTTCGGCGAGTACGGCCTGAAGTCGCTCGACGCCGGCTGGCTGACCAACCGCCAGATCGAGGCGGCGCGGATCGCGATGACCCGCAAGATCAAGCGCGGCGGGAAGGTGTGGATCAACGTCTATCCCGACAAGTCGTTCACCAAGAAGCCCGCCGAGACCCGCATGGGCTCCGGCAAGGGCTCGCCGGAGGGCTGGGTCGCGGTGGTCAAGCCCGGCCGCGTGATGTTCGAGCTCGCCGGCGTGCCCGAGCCGCTGGCGCGCGAGGCGATGCGCCTCGCCGGCCACAAGCTGCCCGTCAAGACGAAGTTCGTCATGCGCGAGGACATCCCGTCGTGACCGCCGAGGACCTGCGCGACCTGTCCGAGCGCGAGCTGCTCGAGCACGTGGCCACCGCGCGCAAGGACATCTTCGGGCTGCGCTTCCAGCACGCCACCGGCGAGCTCGAGAACACGGCGGGCATCCGCAACGCCAAGCGCGATCTGGCCCGCGCGCTCACGGTCGCGCGCGAGCGCGGCATCCAGGTTCCCAACCGGAAGTAGCGATGGCTGACGACGAGACCCCCGAGACCGAACAGACGCTTGACGCGGCGAGCGACGCCGGCGCCGGCGAGGCGCAGGCCGGCGAGCCCGCCGCTCCGCAGCCCAGCGCCAGGGAGCAGCGGGCGCGCCGCGCGCACGCCGCCAAGTCCCAGCGCCCGTCGCGCACGCCCGAGCAGCGCGATGCCGAGCGGCGCGAGCTGCGCCGCGCCAAGGCCGCCGCGCGCCGCCGGCGCCGCCAGCAGGAGAAGGCCAGGCGCGCGTCCGCCGAGCAGGCGAGCGGCACCCCGCCGGCCGAGCCGAAGGTCTCGACGCCCCAGCTGCGCGTCGGCACCGTCGTCTCGTCGAAGGCCGACAAGACGATCGTCGTGCGCATCGACGTCGCCCGGCGCCACCGCCGCTACCAGAAGATCGTCCGCCTGACCTCGAAGCTGCACGCGCACGACGAGGACAACGCCGCCAACGAGGGCGACCGCGTCCGCGTCGTCGAGAGCCGGCCGCTGTCGCGCACGAAGCGCTGGAAGCTCGTCGAGGTGCTGGAGCGCGCCAAGTGATCCAGAACGAGACACGGCTGAAGGTCGCCGACAACACGGGCGCGCGCGAGATCCTCTGCATCCGCGTCAAGGGCGGCTCGCGCCGCCGGTACGCCTTCGTCGGCGACACCATCACGGCGACGGTCAAGCAGGCCAACCCGCAGGGGACGGTCAAGAAGGGCGACGTCGTCACCGCGGTCATCGTGCGCACCAAGAAGTCCTTCGGCCGCGACGACGGCACGTACATCGCCTTCGACGAGAACGCGGCGGTCATCATCGACGCCCAGAACAACCCGCGCGGGACGCGCATCTTCGGGCCGGTCGCCCGCGAGCTGCGCGAGCGCAACTTCATGAAGATCGTCTCGCTCGCACCGGAGGTCCTGTAGTCGTGCCCGCGCGGATCGTGAAGGGCGACGAGGTCGTCGTCATCAGCGGCAAGGACCGCGGCAAGCAGGGCAGGGTGCTGCGCGTCGATCCCAAGAAGGACCGCGTGTACGTCGAGGGGCTGAACATCATCAAGCGCCACACCCGGCCGCGCCCGGGCTCGATGGAGCCCGGCGGCGTGATCGAGCGCGAGGGCCCGATCCACCTCTCCAACGTCGCCCTGCTCGATCCGAGCGACAACCGGCCCACGCGCGTCAGGACCGTCGTCGAGCAGGGCAAGCGCATGCGCGCGTCGGCCCGGACGGGAGCGAAGTTCTGATGAGCACCCAGACCGCCGCGCCGCCCGCGCGCCTGAAGGTCCGCTACCTCGAGGAGATCCGCCCCGCGCTCATGCGGCGCTTCGGCTATAGCTCGATCATGCAGGCGCCGCGGATCGAGAAGATCGTGCTGAACATGGGCGTCGGCGACGCCAAGCAGGACTCCAAGGCGCTCGAGTCCGCGCAGGAGCAGCTTGCGACGATCGCCGGCCAGAAGCCCAATGTGCGCCGCGCGCGCAAGTCGATCGCGAACTTCAAGCTGCGCGAAGGCATGCCGGTCGGGCTCGCGGTGACGCTGCGCAACGAGCGCGCCTACGAGTTCCTCGACCGCCTGATGTCGGTCGCGATCCCCCGGATCCGCGACTTCCGCGGGCTGAAGGCCAACGCCTTCGACGGCCGCGGCAACTACTCGCTGGGGATCCGCGAGCAGACGATCTTCCCGGAGGTCGACTACGACGCGATCGACCAGGTCCGTGGCCTGGACGTCACGATCACGACGTCGGCGCAGAGCGACCTCGAGGCCTTCGCGCTGCTCGAGGCGTTCGGCATGCCCTTCGCCAGGGAGAACCGCCCCGATCAGGTCGAGGAGGTCGCGCGGCACCGGGCCGCCGAGGACGCCGCCCGCCTCGCGGAGGCGCGGATCAGGGCCGAGGCCGAGCAGACCGCGTTCGACCAGCTCAAGGAGGAGAACCCGGAGGCGTACGAGCGCCCGGCCGAGGAGCCCACCGAGGAGACCCAGGAGGAAGCACAGTAAGATGGCCAAGACGTCGCAGCGGGTTCGCCAGGCGCGCCCGGCGAAGTTCAAGACCCGGGAGTACAGTCGTTGCCGCCGTTGCGGCCGGGCCCGCGCCGTGTATCGCAAGTTCGGCCTGTGCCGGATCTGCCTGCGCGAGATGGCGCACAACGGCTTCGTGCCGGGCATGACGAAGTCGTCGTGGTGAAGACCGTCCGACCAGCAAGAACGTGAGCGCAAGCACAGACCCCATCGCCGACTTCCTGACGCGGATCCGCAACGCGATCCAGGCCGCCCACGAGACCGTCGAGATCCCGTCCTCGCGGCTGAAGTCCGAGTGCGCGCGTATCCTCGCCGAGCAGGGCTACATCGAGGGCTACGAGGTGCTCGCGCCCGACGCCGAGCATCCCGGCGAGACGATCCGTCTGCGGCTGAAGTACACCTCCGACCGCCGCTCGGCGATCTCGGGGCTGCGGCGCGTGTCGCGGCCGGGACGCCGCGCGTACGCCGGCTCGAAGGAGATCCCGAAGGTGCTCGGCGGGATGGGCACCGCGATCGTCTCCACGTCGCGCGGCGTGATGACCGGCCACGAGGCCCGCAGCGCGGGCGTCGGCGGCGAGGTCGTCGCGCACATCTGGTAGCCGAGATGGGCGCGCTCACGACCCCCACTGCGATCTGATGTCGCGCATCGGAAAGAAGCCGATCCCCGTGCCCGCCGGCGTGACCGTCTCGATCGAGCCCGAGCTCGTGCGCGTCAACGGCCCGCGCGGCGAGCTGTCCGAGCGCGTGCCGCGCGCGATCTCGATCGAGCAGCAGGACGACCAGCTCATCGTCACGCGGCCCACCGACCGCGGCGAGCACCGCGCGCTGCACGGCCTGACGCGCTCGCTCGTGGCGAACATGGTCGAGGGCGTCACGACCGGCTTTCACAAGACGCTCGAGATCCAGGGCGTCGGCTACCGCGCGCTGCTCAAGGGCCGCGATCTCGAGCTCGCGCTCGGCTTCTCGCACCCGGTGCCGGTCAAGGCCCCCGACGGGATCGAGTTCGAGGTCCCCCAGCCGACGCGGGTCGTCGTGCGCGGCAACTCCAAGCAGCAGGTCGGCGAGGTCGCGGCCAACATCCGCAAGCAGCGCCCGCCGGAGCCCTACAAGGGCAAGGGCATCCGCTACGAGGGCGAGTACGTCGCCCGGAAGGTGGGCAAGCGCGCATGAGTGTCGCGAAGCGACACGGTTGCGGCCGGCTGGACGCCGGCCGGCGTTCTCGAGAGCGCCGACCGGACGGAGGCAAGGGGTGACTGTTTCGACCAAGGAGGCCAAGCGCCTCAAGCGCCGCCGCCGGGTGCGCGCGAAGATCTCCGGCACCGCCGCGCGGCCGCGCATCTCGGTCTTTCGCTCCAACCGCGGCATCGCCGCCCAGCTCGTCGACGACATCGCCGGCCACACGCTGGCCGCGGTCGCCTGGACGGAGGAGCCGCTGCGCGGCAAGCCGCCGATGGAGCAGGCGAGCGCCGCCGGCAGGCTGCTCGCCGAGCGCGCGCAGGCCGCCGGCATCACCAGCGCCGTCTTCGACCGCGGCGGATACCAGTACCACGGCCGCGTCAAGGCCTTCGCCGAGGCCGTCCGCGAAGGAGGACTGACCGTATGAGCACGCATCCCTGCCCGACGCGCGCCCGCGCGGCGGCCCATCGCAGGTGCTCGCGATGAGCGCGCCGGTCGTCGATCGCTCCGTCGACCAGGCGGGGCTCGACCTGCAGGAGCGGGTCGTGGAGATCAACCGCGTCGCGAAGGTCGTCAAGGGCGGCCGGCGCTTCTCGTTCACGGCGCTCGTCGTCGTCGGCGACGAGCGCGAGGTCGTCGGCGTCGGCTACGGCAAGGCCAACGAGGTCCCGCTGGCGATCCAGAAGGGCGTCGAGCAGGCCAAGAAGAACCTCTTCCGCGTGCCCAAGCACGGCGCGACGATCACGCACCAGACGACCGGCGTCTACGGCGCCGGCCGCGTGTTCATGAAGCCCGCCTCGCCCGGCACCGGCGTGATCGCCGGCGGCGGCGTGCGGGCCGTGCTCGAGCTCGCCGGGATCCACGACATCCTCTCCAAGTCGCTCGGCTCGCAGAACCCGATCAACCTCGTCAAGGCGACGGTCGCCGGCCTGCAGGGCCTGCGCCGCCCCGAGGAGGTCGCCCAGCTGCGCGGGCTGTCGATCAACCAGGTGCTCGGCCTCGGCGGCGGCGAGGACGTCGGAGCCGAGGCGATCGCGGGCACCGACGCCGAGGCCGGCGTCGACGACGCCGTCGTCGCGCCGCCCGCGCCCGACCCGTCCGACCAGCCCGACGACCCCGGCGCGGCCGGCGCGGCCGGCGCCGAAGGATTCGAGACGCCATGAAGATCACGCAGTACAAGTCCTCCAACGGCGCCGACCGGCGCCAGCTCGACACGCTGCGCTCGCTGGGCCTGCGCCGCATCGGACACGTCGTCCACGTCGAGGACACGCCGCAGGCGCGCGGCATGATCCATCGCGTCCGTCATCTCGTCCGCGTCGTCGAGGAGAAGCCATGACCCCGCCCGAGCGCGAAGAGCGCGATCCCAACGACGTCGGGCTGCACTCGCTCAGGCCCGCGCCGGGAAGCCGCAAGGCGCGCAAGCGCGTGGGCCGCGGGCACGGCTCCGGCCACGGCAAGACGGCGGGCCGCGGCCACAAGGGCGCCGGCGCGCGCTCGGGCGCCAAGACGCGCGTCAACTTCGAGGGCGGCCAGATGCCGATCCACATGCGGATGCGCAAGCTGCGCGGCCCGCACATGAAGAAGTCGATGCCCTTCGAGCCGTTTCGCACCCGCTCGCAGGCGGTCAACCTGCGCGATCTCGACCGCCGCTTCGAGGCGGGCGACGAGGTGACGCTCGGCGCGCTGCAGGCCAAGGGCCTCGGGACGCGCAAGGGCCTGCCGGTCAAGATCCTCGCCAAGGGCTCGATCTCCAAGCCGCTCACCGTCCACGCGCACGCCTTCAGCGCCTCGGCGCGCGAGGCGATCGAGGCCGCCGGCGGAACGTGTCGGACGATCGCTGACTGAGCGCCCGCCCGAGCGGGACGGCGCAGCGGCGTCCGGCGGCGGCGCGGGCGCGGTGCTCTAACCTCATCCGTCGTGCTCGCCACGATCCTCACGGCCTTCAAGGTCGCCGACATCCGCAAGAAGCTTGCGATCACCGCATTCATCCTTGCGCTCTACCGGCTCGGCACGCACATCCCGGT
>DASZOA010000134.1:0-12276 GCA_035551055.1 Solirubrobacteraceae bacterium | reverse complement strand
GACCGGAGGGCCTGATCCCCGAGCGGCGGCGCCAGATCGAGCTGTCGGAGGGCATCGAGGACCTCGGCGTCGAGGACGAGCGCGTGTACACGACGGTGCCATGAGCGACGGCGCGGACGACATCCTCGAGGCGATCGGCGTCACGAAGCAGTTCGGCGGCCTGGTCGCGGTCAACGACGTGACGTTCTCGATCCCGCGCCGCGCGATCGTGTCGCTGATCGGCCCCAACGGTGCCGGCAAGACCACGTTCTTCAACATCCTGACCGGCCTGTACAAGCCGACGCTCGGACGCGTGCGCTTCGAGCAGACCGACATCACCGCCGGCCGGCCGGACAAGATCATGGGGCTCGGCGTCGCGCGCACGTTCCAGAACATCCGCCTGTTCGGCACGATGACCGCGCTCGAGAACGTCATGGTCGGCCAGCACGTGCGCATGAAGGCCGGCCTGTTCGGCTCGATCCTCCGCCCGCCTTGGGTGCGCCGGGAGGAGCGGCGGGTGCGCGACAAGGGGGCCGAGACGCTCAGCTACGTCGGCCTGCGGACGGCGCTGCACGAGCAGCTCGCGACGAACCTCTCCTACGGCGACCAGCGCCGCGTCGAGATCGCGCGGGCGCTCGCATCCGACCCGAAGCTGCTGCTGCTCGACGAGCCGACGGCGGGGATGAACCCCCTGGAGTCCGACAACCTCACGCGCTTCATGGAGCGCCTGCGCGACGAGCTCGGGCTGTCGATCCTGCTCATCGAGCACGACATGAAGGTCGTCATGGGCGTCTCCGAGCGCGTCACCGTGCTCGACCACGGCGAGAAGATCGCCGAGGGCGACGCGGAGACCGTGCGCAACGACCCACTCGTCGTCGAGGCGTACCTCGGCAAGCAGGAGGCCGAGCGCCAGCGCCAGGAGGGGGGTGTCTGATGGCGTTGCTCGAGGTCGACGAGATCAACACCTACTACGGCAACATCCAGGCGCTCAAGGGCGTGTCGCTGACCGTCGACGAGGGCGAGTGCGTCACGCTGATCGGCTCCAACGGCGCCGGGAAGTCCACCACGCTGCGGTCGATCTCGGGACTGACGCCCCCGCTCACGGGCGACATCCGCTTCCGTGGCGAGAACATCACGCGCACGCCCCCGGCGGAGATCGTCAGGCGCGGGATCTCACAGGCGCCGGAGGGGCGGCGCTGCTTTCCGCGGATGACCGTGCGCGAGAACCTCGAGATGGGCGCCTACCTGCGCCGCGACGACGTCTCCGCCGACATGCAGCGCGTCTTCGAGCTGTTTCCGCGCCTGCAGGAGCGCGAGCGCCAGAAGGCCGGCACGATGTCCGGCGGCGAGCAGCAGATGCTTGCGATCGGCCGTGCGCTGATGGCCCGACCGAACCTCCTGCTGCTCGACGAGCCGTCGATGGGCATCGCGCCGATCCTCGTCGACCGCATCTACGAGACGATCGCCGAGATCAACCGCCAGGGCACGACGATCCTGCTCGTCGAGCAGAACGCCAACTACGGGCTCGCGGTGTCGCAGCGCGCCTACGTGCTGGAGACCGGCACCGTCGCGATGACCGACCGCTCGGAGACGCTGCGGACGAACCCCGACGTGCAGAGGGCCTACCTCGGCGGATGATCGTGCTCGGCGTCATCGGGTCGACCGCGCTGTACCTGCTCTACGGCTGGCTGCTGTCGGCGATCGTCGCGAGCGTGCTGTCGCACAAGAAGGGCTATGGCGAGCGCATCGGGCTGGCGTCCGGTCTGCTGCTGACCTTCGTCGGCGTGGTGATCTGGCTCGTCGTGCCGGCCAGGCCGACGTCGGACTGGGGCCGGCGCAAGCGGGCGCGCGGCTGACGCACCGCGCCGCCGTCAGCCGGAGAGCGTGTCGCGCAGCGCCTCGTCGAGGTCGCGGTGGCGGAACTCGTAGCCCAGCTCGGCGACGCGGCCGGGCACCATCCGCACGCCGGTCAGCACGACCTGGGCCATCTCGCCGTAGAGGAGCTTGACGGCGAAGCCGGGCACGGGCATGACGGCGGGCCGCTTGATCGCCCGCCCGAGCGCCTTGGCGAACGCCTGGTTGGTGACGGGCTCCGGCGCGGCGGCGTTGATCGGGCCCTCGAAGCTCGGGTGGTCGATCGCGGCGACGTAGATCCCGATCAGGTCGTCGAGGTGGATCCACGGCAGGTACTGCCGGCCGCCGCCGACCGGCCCGCCGACGCCGGCCTTGAACGGGGGCAGCATCTTCTTCAGCGCTCCGCCGCCGGGCATCAGCACGACGCCGGTGCGCACGATGACCGTCCGCGCGGCGGGCGTGGCCGTCTCGGCCTGACGCTCCCAGCGCGCCACGACCCCGGCGAGCCAGTCGTCGCCCGGCCCGACGGACTCGTCGACGGGTTCGTCCCCATGCGCGCCGTAGTAGCCGGAGCCCGACGCGCAGATCAGCGCCCGGGGCCGCGGGCCGGCGTCGAGGATGCCGCGGACGAGGTTGCGCGTCCCGCGCTCGCGGCTGTCGAGGATCTCGGCCTTGGCCTTGTCGGTCCAGCGCTGGCCGACGTCCTCGCCGGCGAGGTGGACGACGGCGTCGCGTCCCGCGAGCGCCTCCGACGGCGCGGGCTCCTCCTTGAGGCTCCAGGCGAAGGCCTCGACGCCGAGCTGCCCGCCCGCCCGGTCGGGATCGCGCGAGAGGGCGGTGACCTCGTCGCCGCGCGCCTTCAGGGCCGCGACGAGATGGCGGCCGATCCGGCCGGTCGCGCCGGTGACGGTGACGCGCATCGCTGCCGAGCATACGGACCGCTGGGACGAGCGGAGGGGATGCGTAGAGTGCGGGCCGATCATGGCCGGCCGTCCCGACGAGCTCTTTCTCATCGACGGAAACTCGCTCGTGTACCGGGCGTTCTTCGCGCTGCCCGAATCGATCGCGACCTCCACGGGCTTTCCGACGAACGCGATCTTCGGCTTCGCCTCGATGCTCGTGAAGATCCTCACCGAGCACGGCACGAAGCCGACGGTCGTGGTCTGGGATGCCGGCGCGAGCGGACGCAAGGAGGTCTACGCCGACTACAAGGCGGGCCGCCTGACGCGGCCGGACCTGCTCAAGGAGCAGTGGCCGCACTTCGAGCCGCTCGTCGAGGCGTTCGGCTACACGAACACGCGCCTGGAGGGCTACGAGGCCGACGACGTCATCGCGACGCTCGCCGAGCGCGCCCGCGAGCAGGGGATCCCGGTGACGATCGTCACCGGCGACCGCGACGCGTTTCAGCTCATCGACGACGACGGGCTCGTCCGGGTGATGGCGACCTCGCGCGGGATCACCGACACGAAGCTCTACGACCGCCCTGCGGTCGTCGAGCGCTACGGGATCGCGCCGGAGCTGATCCCCGACTTCTACGGGCTGAAGGGCGACACGAGCGACAACATCCCCGGGGTCCCGGGGATCGGCGACAAGACCGCCTCGCAGCTGCTGCAGCAGTTCGGCGACCTGGAGGGCGTGCTGGACTCGATCGACCTGATCTCCGGGGCCAAGCGCAAGCAGAACCTCGCCGACCACGCCGACGACGCGCGCGTCTCGAAGGTCCTCGCGACGATGCGCCGCGACCTGCCGGTCGACCTCGACGTCGTCGAGGCGGCGTCGCTTCAGCCCGATCGCTCGAGGCTGCGCGAGGTCTTTCGCGAGTTCGAGCTGCGCGACCCGCTGCGCCGCCTGGAGGAGTTCTTCGGCGCCGAGGAGGCCGCGCCCGCGCCGCCGGCGTCGACCGCGGTGAGCGCGCGGGTGCGGGCGGGAGCGCTCGCCGACGTCGCGGCGCTGCCGGGCGACGAGCTCGTGCTCGCCGCGCGCCCCCCCGAGGTGCCCGAGGGCGAGCTGCTCGCCGTCGACAGCGCGTGGCGCTTCGCCGTCGCCGCCGGCGACGAGGTGCTGACCGGCACGATGGACGACCCGGCGCAACTCGTCGCGGCCGCCGCCGAGCGGCCCGTCGTCGCCTACGACGTCAAGGCGCTCGGCGCCGTGCCGCCGAACATCGCCCACGACGTGCTGCTGGGCGCCTACCTGCTCGAGCCCGCGCGGCGCGGCTACCCGCTGCGCGAGCTGCTCGAGGAGCGCGGCCTGGGGGCGCCCGGCGTCGAGGACGACCTCGCGGCCGAGGCGCTGCTGATCGGCGAGCTGTCGGCGTGGCAGCGCGAGCAGATCTCGGCGCGCGACCTCGTCACGGTCATGCAGGAGATCGAGCTTCCGCTCGTGCCCGTCCTGCGCCGCATGGAGATCGCCGGCGTGCGCCTGAACACCGACCGGCTGCGCGAGATCACCGCCCGCGTGCGCGACGAGGTGCGCGACCTGGAGCGCCGCATCTTCGAGCTGGCCGGCACCGAGTTCGTGATCGGCTCGCCCCAGCAGCTCGGCGAGATCCTGTTCGTCAAGCTCGGGCTGTCGAAGAAGCGGCGCGGCAAGACCGGCTTCTCGACCGACGCGCGCGTGCTGCAGGCGATCCGCTCCGAGCACGAGATCGTCGCGCTGATCGAGCGCTGGCGCGAGCTCAACCAGCTCGACAAGACGTACTTCAGCGTGCTGCCGCAGCTCGTCGACGCCCAGTCGCGCATCCACACGACGTTCCTGCAGGCCGCCGCCACGACGGGCCGCCTGGCCTCGACGAACCCGAACATGCAGAACGTGCCGATCCGGACGAAGCTCGGGCAGGAGATCCGCAGCTGCTTCGACGCCGCGCCCGGCAACCTGCTTCTGAGCGCCGACTACGAGCAGGTCGAGCTGCGCGTGCTCGCCCACATCGCCGGCGAGCCGGCGCTCAAGGAGATCTTCGTGCGCGGCGAGGACGTCCACACCGCGACGGCCTCCAAGGTGTTCAGCACGCCGCCCGAGCGGCTCGACCTCGCCCAGCGCTCGAAGGCGAAGATGATCAACTACGGGATCGTCTACGGCCTGAGCGACTTCGGGCTCGCCGACCGTCTCGGGATCGCGCGCGAGGAGGCCAGGGAGATCATCGAGACCTACCTCGAGCGCTTTCCGGCCGTGCGCGCGTTCATCGAGGGCACGATCGCCAGCGCGACGCAGGACGGCCACGTGACGACGCTGTGGGGCCGGCGGCGCCAGATCCCCGAGCTCAAGGCGCGCAACTGGCAGGTCCGCACGCTCGGCGAGCGCCTCGCGGTCAACACCGTCATCCAGGGCACGGCGGCGGACGTCATGAAGCTCGCGCTGGTCCGCGTCGACGCGGCGCTGCGCGACTCGCCGGTGCGGCCGATCCTGACCGTCCACGACGAGCTGCTCTTCGAGGGGCCGGCCGACGAGGTCGACGCCGTGCGCGAGCTCGTCCGCCACGAGATGTGCGCGGTCTGGGAGCACGACCCGCCGCTCGCCGTCGACGTCGGCGTCGGGCCGACGTGGATGGAGGCCAAGTAGCGATGGACCGCGGCGTTGCCGTCGGCCTGACGGCGATCGCCGGCGGGTTCGTCGCGCTGCAGGCCCCGATCAACTCGATGCTCGGCAAGCAGGTCGGGACCTTCCAGGCCGCCTTCGTCTCGTTCACGCTCGGGACGATCGTGCTCGCGCTCATCGCGGGGCTCGTGGCCGGCGGCTACGGCACGATCGGCCAGGCGCGCGAGCTGACGTGGTACTACCTCACCGGCGGGCTGCTCGGCGCGATCTACGTGACGACCGTGCTCGTCACGGTGCGCTCGCTGGGCGCGGGCGGCGTGGTGGCGGCGACGATCACGGGCCAGCTGACGATGTCCGTGCTCGCCGACCACTTCGGCTGGCTGGGCGTCACCCGCGACCCGGTCAGCGCGCTGAAGCTGGTCGGCGTCGTGCTGCTCGGGCTGGGCACGTACCTCGTCGTGCGCGAGTAGCGCGCTACGCCGCGGCCGCCTCGTGCGACGCGGCCGCGCGAGGCGCCGCCGGCCCCGCGAGCGCGAACTCCGGCGGGCAGATGGCGCGGTAGTGGCCGAACGACCACCGCACGAGCTCGGGCCGGCTGATCGCAGCGATCGCCGGCGCCAGCAGCCGCGTCGGCGTGATCCGCCCGACCCAGTTCTGCACGCGCAGAAGCCAGCGGTACTGCCAGCGGTGATCGTCGGAGAACGCGCCGTAGCGCGCGAGCGCCTGCTCGCGCGTCTGGCGCCCCGCGACGACGTCGACGAGCTCGCGCCCGAGCGCCAGGCCGAAGTAGAACGCCGGGCGGATCCCCTCGGCGGTCGTCGGCAGGCAGTGCCCGGCCGAGTCGCCGACGAAGAAGATGCCGTCCTCGACGGCGGCGCGCAGCTGGTGCGGGATCCAGTTGCCCTGCCAGCGCTCGGCCGCGACGCCGACGTCGGAGGCCAGCCGCAGCGTCGGCTCCTTGACGTGGTCGCGCGGGTCGAACGAGCCGACGCCGACGCGCAGCTCGCCGTCGGCGGGAAACGACCACGAGTAGCCGCGGCGCACGTACCTCGGGTCGATCCACAGCTCGAGGTCGCGGCCGCTCGCGTGCGGGTGCACCTCCAGCCCGCGCGACAGGCGCGCGTCGGGCGGCTGGACGTTGGCGCCGGCCCCCAGGATCCGCCGCCAGCCGAGCGCGTCGACGATCAGCGGCGCGCGCAGGTCGCCGCGGTCGGTGTGCACCTCGAAGCCCGTGCGGCCCTCGACCTTCGCCGTCTCGAACTGCGCCGAGCCCTCGGAGCCCTCGCGCAGCAGCGCGCAGAGCCGGCGGTAGTCGAACGTCGAGAACTCGAACGGCAGCGGCCAGCGGAAGGTCCGTCCCGGGACGTGCACGACGAGCTCGCCGAACGTCTGCTGGACGGCGTCGGTCAGGCCGAGGTGCTCGAGCCAGGTCGTCGGCGCCGCGCACGCGCTCGTCTGGCGCTCGCCGATCTCGTAGCGGTCGACGATCAGCACGCGCGCGTCGGTCCCCGCGAGCTCGCGCGCGACCGTCAGCCCGGCGAAGCTCGCGCCGCAGACGAGCACGTCCCACTCGCCGTGCAGGGGCGTCCTCGCGTCCCCGCGCTTCGTCGCTCGAATGGCCATGCGGAGGGAGTGTAAGGGCGATAACCTGCCCTCCCACATGTCAACTGTCACCGACGCAGGTTCGGAAGCGAAGGTCGTCGCGGGATCCGACGGCCTGCTGCTCGAGATCGACGGGCAGATCGTCCCCAACTACGACGCCACGTTCACCCTCTTCGAGGAGGGCGAGGTCGTCACCGGCACCGTCGTCCGCATCGACAACGACGAGATCCTCGTCGACATCGGCTACAAGAGCGAGGGGGTCATCCCCTCCAACGAGCTCTCGATCCGCAAGACCGTCGACCCGCACGACGAGGTCGAGCTCGGCGAGGAGGTCGACGCCCTCGTCCTGACCAAGGAGGATCAGGACGGCCGCCTGATCATGTCCAAGAAGCGCGCCCGCTTCGAGAAGGCGTGGCGGCGCATCGAGGCGGCGGCCGAGTCCGGCAAGCCGGTCGAGGGCACGGTCATCGAGGTCGTCAAGGGCGGACTGATCATCGACCTCGGGGTGCGCGGCTTCCTGCCCGCCTCGCTCGTCGACATCCGCCGCGTGCCGAACCTCGACGAGTACCTCGGCACGAAGATCGAGTGCAAGGTCATCGAGCTCAACCGCTCGCGCAACAACGTCGTCCTGTCCCGGCGCGCCGTGCTCGAGGAGGAGCGCAAGGAGCAGCGCCAGGAGATCCTCGACCGCCTGCAGCCGGGGCTCATCGTCGAGGGCCAGATCTCGAACATCGTCGACTTCGGCGCGTTCGTCGACCTCAACGGCATCGACGGCCTGATCCACATCTCCGAGCTGTCGTGGTCGCACGTCAACCACCCGAGCGAGATCCTCTCGATCGGCGACACCGTCGCCGTCAAGGTGCTCGACATCGACCGTGACCGCCAGCGCATCTCGCTGGGCCTCAAGCAGACGCAGGAGGACCCGTGGCAGCGCGTCGTCGACACGTACAACGTCGGCGACGAGCTCGAGGGCACCGTCACGAAGGTCGTGACGTTCGGCGCCTTCGTCGAGATCCTCGACGGCGTCGAGGGCCTCGTCCACATCTCCGAGCTCGCGCCGCATCACGTCGAGAACCCGCGCGAGATCGTCGCGCCCGGCGACGACGTGAAGGTCAAGATCCTCGAGATCGACTCCGAGCGCCGCCGCCTGTCGCTGAGCGTCAAGCGCGTCGAGGGCCAGGTGCTCGAGCCCAAGGTCCTCGGGCCGGCACGCGGGCAGGCGGGGGAGGGCGCGGGCGATCTCGACGACGTTCCCGAGCTGGGCCTGAGCGAGGAGGTCTTCGCCGGCGGCGCGCCCGCGGTCAACCCCGACGTCGAGCCCGACCCCGCGGTGGCGGCACCCGAGGCGCTTGCGGCCGACGAGCCGCAGGTGCCCGACGCCGCCGAGCCCGAGCCGGACGACCCTGCTGCGAGCTGACGCGCGGCCGGTGGCGCGCGTCCCCTTCGTCGGCCTGACCGGGGGACTCGGAGCAGGCAAGTCGACCGCCCTCGCGGCGCTGCAGCGGCTCGGCGCGGCAACGCTGTCGACCGACGCCGTCGTGCACGAGCTGTACGAGTCGCCCGAGCTGCGCGACGCGGTGGTCGAGCGCTGGGGCGAGGACGTCGCGCCGGACGGTGCCGTCGACCGGGCCGCGGTCGCCGCGCGCGCCTTCGCCGCGCCGGAGGAGCGCGCCTGGCTCGAAGCGGAGATCTGGCCGCGCGTCGGCGCGCGGGTCGCCGCCTGGCGCGAGGAGGTCGCCGCCCGTGACCCCGCGCCGGCGGCCGCCGTCGTCGAGACGCCGCTGCTCTTCGAGGCCGGCATGGATGCGATCTACGACGCGACGGTGGCGGTCGTCGCCGACGACGCCGTGCGCGCACGGCGCGCCGCGAAGCGCGGTCACGTCGGGGTCGACGAGCGCGCGGCACGCCAGCTGCCGCAGGAGGAGAAGGCCCGCCGCGCGACGTACACCGTCTCCAACAGCGGGACCGTCGAGGAGCTCGAGCGCGAGTTGCGCGGCGTGCTCGCGAGGCTTGCAGAGCGATGAGCACGAGGACGCTCGCACACCGAGCCGCGCCGCGGCGCCGGTCGCGGCTCGAGCTGCACCGGCGTCGTCGCCGGCGCGTCGCGCTGACGCTCGGCGTGGCGCTGCTGGCCGCGCTGGCGTCCGCGGTCGTGCTGCCGCGACTGCCCGACGTCGTCCGCGAGCTCGCGCTGCCGCTGTCGCACGAGGACATCATCCGCCAGCAGGCGCAGGACAAGCAGCTCGATCCGTCGCTGCTGGCGGCGGTCATCTACGCCGAGTCGCGCTTCCGCGATGCCACCTCCGAGGCGGGCGCCCGCGGGCTCATGCAGATCACCCCCGCGACCGCGCGATACATCGCCCGCCTGTCGGGGGGCACGCGCTTCGAGCAGGGCGACCTCGCGAGCCCGCAGATCAACATCTCCTACGGCGCCTACTACCTGCGGTATCTGCTCGAGCGCTACCGCGGCAACACCGTGCTCGCGCTCGCCGCCTACAACGGCGGCGAGGGCAACGTCGACCGCTGGCTCCTGGCCGCCGACGGCTCGCGGCGGACGTTCGGCATCGACGAGATCCCGTTCTCAGAGACCCGCGAGTACGTGACACGCGTGCTCGAGGCCCGCCGGAGCTATCGCGCGACGTACAGTCGCGAGCTCGGGCTGTAGTGGCGCTCGCAGCGCCGAACTGCAACGATTCGCGCCGGCGCGGTCACGCGAACCGGCTAATGGGTCAACAACTGGCACGGCTGCCATGACGGTGGGGGAAGTCAATGTTGCGATCGTTCCGTCTGTCGGCCGCGGTGGTCGGCCTGCTGCTGCTCGCGCCGACCGTCGCGCGCGCCAACGAGTACCTCGTCACCTCCTGTCATGACCCGGCCGGCCAGCCCAACGCTGCCGCCGGCTGGGTTGCCTCGACGACTCCCGGCGGAGTGACCGCGAACACCTGCGCCGCAAACGGCAGCCTGGGCGCGGCCCTCTCCGAAGCGCGTCCGAACGGCAACGCGAACGCGAGCTGGCGCTTCAACGCGCCCTTCGGCACGCGCATCGTCCGCGTGGTGGCGAGGCGAACGACCCACGGCATGGGTCCGAGCACCGAGCCGCAGGACGTCTCCTACCTCATGCGAACCGACACCGCCCTGCTCGAGACCTGCGCGCCGTCGCCGACCTCGAGCTGCGTCGCCAACCTCACCGCTCCGATCGACAAGCAGGGACTCAACGGCCAGTTCCTCGAGATGCGGGTCCTGTGCACGAACTCCGGCGGCACGTGTACGCGACCCGTCGGCGTCGAGGCGTCGCACATCTACGTCTTCCTCGAGGACGTGCTGCCCCCGGCGGTCGCCAACGTCCGCGTGCTCGACGACGGCGACGTGTCTGGCACGCTGCGGGTCGGCTTCGACGCCGCCGACGGCGGCGGCGGCGTGTATCGCGCGCTGATCAAGGTCGACGGCAGGGTGGCGCAGGCCGTGCCGCTCGCGCCCGCGCCGTGCGCGGACGTGTTTCCCGCCGACCTCGAGCCCTACCAGTTCAACGTCCCGGTGCCCTGCCCCGGGGCGGTGCCGGGCGCGCAGGTGGCGCTCAACGTCCGCACGCTGCCGCCGGGCCCGCACGCCGTCGAGATCGTCGTCGAGGACGCGGCCGGCAACCAGAGGACGGTCCACGGACCGGTCGAGTTCCCGCGCCCGAACGTCGTCACCGGCTCGTCGGCGCTCCGCCAGGCTGCGCTGCGCGGGAGGCTGCGGATGTGGTTCGTCAAGTCCAGGCGCGGCAACCGCCGCAGCTACACGAGCCGCTTCGGCAACCGAGTCGTGACGCGCGGCGTGCTGCGCACGCGCGGCGGCCGCGGCATCGTCGGCGCGCGGATCGACGTCTACCACATCCGCCGCGACGGCCGGCGGCGGCTCGTGAAGACCGGCCTGAAGTCGCGCGCCGGCGGCAGGCTGACGCTGATCCTGCCGATGGACCTCGACACCCGGAGGATCGAGTACGCCTACCGCGCGCTGCGGCCCGGACCGATCACGAGCCGTCAGCGGCTGCGCCTGACCGTGCTGCGCAACGGGCGCGTGTACATCCGCGGCAGGCGGCGCTGAGCGCAGCCGCCCGCCGGCGGGCCGCGGGCCTGCGGCGGCGGCGGCGCGGGTAGCGAGGCGCCGTGTCCGCCGCCGCGAGGGCCCCCGCCTGGCTCGGTCCGCGCAAGACGATCGAGGAGACGCTCGCGTCGACCGAGATCGAGACGCACAGGCTGCGGCGCAGCGTGGGCACGGCCGTCGTCATCCTCGGCATCGGCGCGATGGTCGGCGCGGGGATCTTCGTGCTCACCGGGCAGGCGGCGGCGACGGAGGCCGGCCCGGCGATCACGCTCTCCTTCGCGGTCGCCGGGGTGGTCTGGCCGAGACGCGCCCGGCCCCGCCGGCGCGCACCCGTGCCCCGCGCTACCGTCGCTCGAGACGCGCGCGCAGCTCGGCCGCGGTCGCCGTGCCGCGCTCCAAGACGTCGCCGTAGCTGTAGGCGACGTGGCTCGAGCGCCGGCGCCGCGCGACGTCGGCCTCGAACGCGTGGCGGCTCGCGTGGTACCGGTAGCTCAGCAGCTCGACCGTCAGCTCGTGCTGCGGCCAGTAGCAGTCGACCTTGTCACCGGCGCGGTCGACGTTCGTGCGCGGCCGCGGCAGCCCGTGGCGGTCGAGCAGCGCGAGGAAGGCGGTCTCGAGCGCGCTCAGCGTGACGTCGTCCCCAAGCGCGCCTCTGAGCTTGCGGGCGCCTGGCTTGCGTGGATTGCGGGCGATGCACGCCTCGACCAGGGCCGGCGAGACGTCGTGGTGGACCCAGGCCTCGTGACAGGCGCGGGTGAGCTGCCGTGCGCTCAGCGCCGGAGCGAGATCGAGCAGCACGCGCGGAGCCGTCGTGATCGGAATGCCGTGCAGCGTCGACGTGTCCAGCGTCGGCAGCTCGCGCACGCGGTGCACGACGATGCCGCGGCGCCTACGGCCCGCCGTCGTGGGCACGGTGACCTCCGGCGTCGGCGGCGCTGTGGTCAGCAGTCTGAGCAGGTGGGCGGCCGCGCGGTGGCTCAGGACGGCGCCGGCGCCGCACGCGAGCACGGCCGCCATGTAGTCGGCGAGCATGGTCCGGCCGTCGTGCCCGAGGGCATAGACGCCGACGTGCACGGCGTGTAGGCGCCCGTCGGCGAGCCAGCGTCGGATCCTGGCGCGATCGATTCCCGCTTCGAGCAGCTGCTCGCAAGAGACGCGCCCGTGCTGGCCGGCGGCGATCCGGCCGGCTGCGGCGAACATCGAGCCCATACCACCCTGAGG
>DASZOA010000133.1:0-2706 GCA_035551055.1 Solirubrobacteraceae bacterium | reverse complement strand
TGCGCGGCGCCCTTGACGATCGCCACGCCGTAGGCGACGGCGGGCTGCAGCCTGGACGGCAGCTCGATCGCCTTCAGCCGCCCGTTCGTCGCGACGACGTCGGTGACGTAGAGAAACCCCGCGTCGGCGGCGCCCTGCGTGAGCTTCGCCGAGATGCCGCCGACGTCGGGCTCGTTCGAGCGCACGTTGGCGAGGATGTCGGCGCGCACGTCGCGGCGGAGGCGGCCGAGCACCTTGCGGGTGTACGCCCCGATCGGCACCGACGGCGAGCCGACGACGATCGAGACGCCCGGGCGCGTGAGGTCGTCGAGCGAGCGGACCTCCCCGGCCTCGGCCGGGACGGCGAGCACGAGCCGGTTGGCGGCGAAGACCTCGGGGCGCTCGACGAGGCCCGCCTCGAACAGCGCCTCGGGCAGCTTCGTGTTGGCCGCCGCGTACACGTCGGGCCTGGCGCCGGCCCGGATCTGCGCCGCGAGCTCGTCCGAGCCCGCGAACGAGAACTGCGCGTCGGCGTCGTCGAACCGCTCGCCGTAGCTTGTGAACGCGCTCTTCAGCGAGGTGGCGGCGGATACGACCAGCTCGCCGCGATCGCCGCCGCCTGCGTCGTCGTCGGAGCCGCAGCCGCCGGCGAGCACGGCGGCGGCGAGCAGCGCTGCGAGGAGCGCGAGCAGGTGGCGGCGTTGCATCACCTAAGCATTGCATAGGCTAGGTCGTCGCTCTAGCGTGGGCCGGCGTGCGTGTCAGACGGGAGAGCCCGGCGGCGCCATCTGCTGCGGCGGCGGTGCTAGCAGCTGCTAGCGCCAGTGCTAGCCCCGGCTAGCACCCGTCGAGATGGGATGGGTGCTGCCGCTTGCCGGGCACCGGCAGGGCGAGCGTCAGACCTGCGGCAGCGTCCCGGCGACCCACTCCGGCGGGCCGTCCTCGGGATGCTCCTGCTTCCAGATCGGCGCCTGCGACTTGACGGCGTCGAGCAGGGCGCGCGCGCCCGCGAAGGCCTCGGCGCGATGGCCCGCCGAGACGGCGATGACGATGCTCGGCTCCATCAGCTCGACCGTGCCGATGCGATGGGAGACGGCGACGGCGGCGAGCCCGTGGTCGGCGACGACCTGCTCGGCGAGCTCGGCGATCTTCTCCTCGGCCATCTCGACGTAGGCCTCGTACTCGAGGCTCGGGACCTCGCGCGTCGTGCCGCAGAAGACGACGGTCGCGCCGGTGGAGGGATCGGCGACGAGCCTGCGCACCGCCTCGACGTCGAGCGGCTCGCCGGTCACCTCGGCGAGGCGGACCTCGCCGGCGCCGCCGCTGACCGGCGGCACGAGCGCCAGCTCGTCGCCGGGCGACAGCCGATGGTCTGCGGTGACGTACTCGCGCGCGACCGCCGCGACGAACGGCGCGTTCTCCGGCAGGCCCGCGAGCGCCCCGTCGCGCAGCTCGGCGATCGCGTCGGCGACCGTCGCCCCGTCGCCGAGCTGCAGCGCCAGCGTGCCGGCCCCGGCGTGCTCGCGCAGGCTGGCGAACAGTCTCACGGTAACGTCCATGGCCTGATGCTAACGGCGGCGATCGTGACGGTCTCGGACACGCGGTCGGCGGGGACGCGCGAGGACACGACGACCGCGCTGATGACCGAGCTCCTCGCCGAGATCGACATCGAGATCGTCGCGAGGCGGCTGGTGCCCGACGAGCAGGACCAGATCGCGAGCGCGATCGTCGAGCTCTGCGACGCCGCGAACCTCGTGCTGACGTCCGGCGGCACCGGGCTTGCGCCGCGCGACGTGACGCCCGAGGCGACGCGCGCGGTGCTCGACCGCGAGGCGCCGGGGATCGCCGAGGCGATGCGCGCCGAGACCGCGCGGTTCCAGCGCCTGGCGTGGCTGTCGCGCGCGGTGGCGGGGACGCGCGGCCGGACGCTCGTGGTGAACCTGCCGGGAAACCCGAAGGCCGTCCGCGAGTGCCTCGGCGTGCTCACGCCGATGCTGCCCCATGCGCTGAAGCTCGCGTCGGGGGCCGACCGGGGCGGCGGGCACGGGCCGGCGAAGGAGTAGCCGCCGCGGCGCCGCCCGCCCGCGCCTCGGAGGCCGCTGCCGCCTATGCGACGAACGACTCCGCCGACAGCCCGACGCGCTTGGTGAACGGCGAGTCGAAGACGCCGTCGGGGTCGAGCCGCGCCCGCACGTCGAGCCACTCCCCCAGCCGCGGGTACATCGACGCGACGAAGCCGTGGCTGCCCGACAGCGTGTTGACGTGGCCCCAGTGCGGCCGGCCGCCGAGCGGGTACAGAGCCTCCTCGTAGGCCTTCAGCAGCTCGATCCCCCCGTCGTTTCCGTTCAGGCCGATGAGCTCGATCATCATCGTGTCGCGCCCGTTCATCATCGACAGGTAGGCCGGCGAGGCCTTCACGAAGCGCAGCGCGATCGGCGAGCTCTGGTAGACGCGCCCGAGCTCGCGGTGCTCGCGTGCGACGCGGAAGACCGTCTCGACGGCCTCGATGTGGCGGCCGTCGATCGGCACGCCGATCTCGCACGAGTACGCCGGCAGGATGTTCAGGTTGCCGATGTTGAAGACCTTGAAGCTCACCGCGTCGTACTGGTCCTTGACGAGCGCTCGCACCGATCCGCGCAGCATCGCCGGCGCGAGCTGCGGGGCCACGTCGAGGATCAGGTTGATGACGTGCGGCGTGAACGGAAACAGCGCCGCCGCCTCGACGAG